>DASWRJ010000272.1:0-8250 GCA_036403255.1 Verrucomicrobiia bacterium | reverse complement strand
ATCAATTGCGGCGCCGGATTTTTTCACTTCGAGGCGGAACTGAGTCCAGGAGTTGGGAGTCCACTCGAAGTCCTTCCCTGAAATGCGATCTTCGCCTTTGAAAAGCTCGAGCTGCTTTTTGCCGGGTGAAATCTGCAATTTATATCCACCCACCCCGTTGAGGCCGAGGCCGAAAATGGGATAGCGACGGCCTTTATTGGTGCCAAAAATACGGCAGGACGCGCCGAGGTCCACCGCTTCCGTCGGGCCGAAAAGGTCACCAAAAAAAGGCTCAGCCACAGGCGAGCCGGGGAGCTCAATAAATTTGTTGCCAGCGTCCTCTTTGACGGAGAAGCCGCCATCCAGCACCAACATGTCCTCGGGCACCTTGTTTAGTTCGGCTTTGTCGAAACTGTTTTCGTAGAGAGTTTTGCCTGGTTCGGCGCAGAAGGTGGAACAGCAAATCGAACCTATGGCTAAAGCTAAAAGGAGATTTTTCATAAAAACATTGTAAGCATCATTCGTTGCGCAAAGCTGGAAGCAGCGGCCCGCGCAAGGCGAAACGAGTGGCCACGAGAGTCCAGACCAGCCCGCTCAGGAGCACACCCAATAAAGTGTAACCAAGCGCAGCTACATGAATTTCTGAGCCCGGCGCGCGGAGAACAGGAAAAATCGCAACGAGCGCGGCAAGCATGCCTGCGAGCAGCCCGAGGAAAAGGAGCGCTGCATGTTCGCTCAGCACGAGCCAGTGGAGCGAGCGGCGTGTATAACCAAGTGCCAGGAGCAGGGCCAACTCGGAGCGGCGTTCCAGCACGTTGCGCAACACGACCACGCCAAGCCCGGCGGTGCCGATAAGCAGGCCGAGGCCTCCTAGCACTTGAAAGGTGTTTAGGTACGTGTTTTGCACGGCATTAAATGCATTCAGGCGCTGGACGGCAGGCGTTAATTCGAGCCCAACATCCTGCAGCGAGCGGCCCAGTACGGCTGAGACTTGCGCCACCGCATTCGACGGGGCATCAATCAAAAACATTCGATAGCCACTATCGCCTGGAAAATGGTCGAGAAATGCTGATTCGCTGATGAAAATGCCGCCTTGCAAGATTGAGTTGGCCACGCTCCCGACGAGCCGCACGCGAAGCGGACGCCCACGTTCATCCGTGTAGGTGATGGTGTCACCGACTTTTTTGCCTAGCGCGTATTGAATACTGTTCTGATCCGCAATGGCAGGGATAGCATTGTCCTCGAGTTTCGAGTTAAGCAAATCCCAGCCGTGTTCTGCAATACCTGTTGCGGTGTGGACAAACGTGAATGCCTTCCGGTCTGAGAGAAGGTTGGGCTTGAGGCCGAGAATGCGCGGGGATTGTGCGCGATTTAAGTTGAGGCAGCTCGCTTCGTCGCCGTCATGAACGCGGAGTGGAAGGACCGAGACGCCCTGGAGATCTTGCTCATTGAGCCCGTAGAAGTCGCGACCGTCCGCAGTATTCAGATCGTGGAGCACCGGTAACGAACTTTCGCCGTAAAGGGCAAAACCGCCGGTGCCGGATGAGCGGGCGGTGGCATTTGCGTTTGCATCCAGACGATTTGCGCCCACCGCCACGATCATAAAACTGCCAGAGGCTAGCAGTGCGACTGTAGCGAGGCTGCGCCTGGTGCGGCGCGTTGAATTGCGCAGGCCCAGACGCGAGAGCGAAAGTCGCTGCGCGGTTTCGGAGCGCCGGAGCGCTGCAAAAAACATCGCGACACAAGCCAGCGCGCAGACCAGGAGGAGCGAGCCGGCGCTAAAGAATGTTTCTGCATTGGATGTTTCGCCTTTTGCCAAAGCCGAGCCGACAATGGCTAAAGCTGCTATACCCGAAGGGAATGCCAGCCAGCGTCCCTTGCTTTTGCGATCGGGGTGGAAGTTTTCCAAATCCGCGCCAGGAGATAAAAGCTCGCGGGCAGGGCGGCGCGCCTGTTTCCGTAAAACAAAAAACATGCTTAGCAGACAAACCACCAGACTGGCGCAAAGTCCGCTGAGAATTGAACCAGGAGTCGAGTGGAAGCGAAGCGAAGAAGAACTGACGGCGCTTCTCCAGATACTGGTTAAACCTCCAACTAAAGCGCGTGCATAGAGGACACCTCCCACGATGCCAATAACAGCGCCAATCGCAGCAAGCAACAATCCCTCTCCCAGCAAGAGACGTCGCACAGTGCGAGGTGCAAATCCGAGCGCGAGAAAAGTGCCTACCTCTTCCGCACGCTGTTCAAGGCCAAATTGAAAGAGGAGGCCCATCAAAATGATTGCCGCCAAAATCAGAAAAAAGCTGAATCCGAGGAACAGTTCACCGAAGTCCTGGCCCTGTTCGCTCGCAGCAAAGGCCTGCTCGCGAACGGGCGCAAAGCTCAGTCCGATATCAGATGGATTCAGTTTCTGCAGGAGGGTCGCGGCGGATTTTTCAGAATCGGTTGCGTTTGGAAAACGGATGGCAGTTAGATTGCCGAAACGATTCGCCCACATGGCTTGCGCTGCTTTAAGGGTGATGAAAGCTTTCGGAGTGCCGCGGTAATCGTGCCAATATTTTTCGTCCTTGGGGCGGATGCGATTCATTTGAATCGGGAAACCGGCGTCCCAGTTCTCTGTTTTCTCCGCTTTGGCGATGCCTGGAAAATCCGGGAGCAGATCGCGATCGGCGTAAATGCCCGAGAGCGGCACGATACTCCGAATGCGGAAAGAGTTGGTGCGCGGCTGGAGCCGCTGGGTGGCGCCAACGACATAATAAACGAGTTGCAGGTCGCTGCCGGGCTGCGCCTGGAGATCGTCAGCCAGCCATTGATTCACAATTATTTCGTCATCTTTCAGATCGGCCGGCACAAACGGCGGAGCAACACCCGAAACCATCGAGTAAGGGGTGCTGGAATTGCCTGAACGAAGTTCGTTCACAAAATACGTGAGGATGCCGATCTGATTGCTGGAGATGGAACCGGACGCGGAGATCACTGGGGGATCGAGAAAGACCCGGCGTGAGCGGAGTTCGAGTCCGGCGTTGCCTGCGCCCGCGCGCAGCTCCAGTTCAGCATCGGCAAGTTGCCAGCGCGTGCGAAATTCCTGGTTCGCCACGGCAGCCTGAGTCCTTGCGGCGACCAGCAAATTAGCGCGATTGGTGAGATCGAGCTTTTCCTGCATGAGTTGCAGCGGCAGAAAGGCGTTATACGGTGGCAATTGGCTCGCCCGCAGGCTGAATCGACCGAAGCGCGCATCATCCACGATGTCGCTGATGGGCAAACGCAGCGCGAGCGAAAAATCTTGCTGCGGAGAAATGGGCGCTTCCCGTGAAAGCAGCGAAGGTTTTTGCACTCGAATCGTCAGGATGTCCCCGATTTTGGCTTTAAGGTGTTCGGCGAGATAATTATTCAAAATTACCGAAGGCGAAGCGAAAAAATGCGGCGCGTTGGTTTGGATGCGAAGGAGGCGATCATCAATGCCAAGCACATGAATTTGGTTGGCCCGAGCTGTGCCATCCTCGCTTGCTGCAGTTCCAGATATTTCCAAAATTGGAGCGCAGCGAAAATTTGTGCTCAACTCATCTGCCAGAGCGGCCCGGAAAAAACGGTCGTTGCCAGAAAGGGCCGTAGTGATATTTCCCAACCGAGCCAGAGCAAGGTCGCGCAAGCTTCCACGCACGGAATCCCCAAGCACCAGCGCGCCAATCATTGCGGCACTGCCGATTATAGCGCCGAGCACGACGCCTAAATGCGACCGTGCATGGAAGCGCAGACTGCGGAAAATCAGTGTCCAGAAGGTCATGACTGCAGGAGTTTACCTTCGCGAAGCTCGTAAACGCGTTCCATACGTTTGGCCAGTTCCAAGGCATGAGTGACCAGAATGAGAGTCACTTGCTCTTCGCGATTTAACTCAGCCAGCAATTGGGCCATTTCCTCGGAATTGGCGCGGTCAAGAGCGCCAGTGGGCTCATCAGCGAGGAGCAATTTCGGTTGCATGATAAGCGCGCGCACAACCGCCACGCGCTGGCGTTCGCCTCCGGAAAGCTGGCCTGGCCGATGGTGAAGCCGCTGGTTGAGGCCGACACGAGAGAGCAGGCGGCTGGCGCGGTCCTGATAAGTTTCCTTTGCGGGCGCGGATTTATCAGCCAGCGTTGGAAGGAGAACATTTTCCAGCACGGTGCATTGCGGCAGAAGGTGGTGCGCTTGGAAAATTAAGCCGATTTTGTGGTTTCGGACGTGGGCCAATTCTCGATCGGCGAGTTGGGCCAAGTCTTTGCCGTCAAGGAACACTTCGCCGCTACTGGGTCGATCCAGTGTGCCAATGATATTTAGAAGCGTGCTTTTACCTGAGCCAGAAGGGCCAATGATTGCAATCGATTCGGCTTGGCGCAACGCAAAGGAAATATCTCGCAGAATCTCGAGGTGCTCTGCGCTTTGCAGCGAGTCATAGCGCTTTGAGACGTGATTGAGTTGCAGTAAAGCAGTGGCATCGGCCATGTGCGGGAATTTAGATTTAGAACCAGTGAAAGTCGAATTCGTAAATGAGGTCCATGGCCTTAAAAGCGCCAACCTTGAGCTACTGGCCAAAAAATCGGAATCAATGTTAATGCCATCACATAAAGCCCAGCCAAAAAGTCATCGACCGTAATGCCCCAACCGCCATGTAGGGCTTGGCTTTGGCGCACCGGCGATGGTTTGGTAATATCGAAAACTCGAAACAATATGAATACGATCAGCAGTGTTTTCCATTGTGGAGAGGCGAAAGGCGTTTCGGGCGCGGGCAAATGGCCGTCCTTGAACCAATCGTGCGCGAAAAACGCAAGGAAACAGACCGGCATCGCTGTGATTTCATCCATGACTACAGAGGAAGGATCCTTCTGTTTGAGAATTCTTTCACCAACGCCGCAGAGCCAAACCGAGATGAAGAAGCCAAGAATCGTTCCAGCGATATAGGCCCAAAGATTTTGGGTTAATAAAAGGACCATGACCCAAAGCACGCCGACCATGCTGCCAAAAGTGCCTGGTGCGAATGGAATGCGACCCACTCCGAAACCTTGAGCCAGCCAAAGTAGAAACCACTGCATCAGAGGTCCTGCAAGTAAAGGGCGCGGTTGCGCCAGAGATAAAGCCAGCCGGAGATGAATGTGAGCACAACAGCTACCCAAACGGATATCGGGGTGAACCATTTCACCCAGGGCTCATGCGCGATGTGAAATCCGAAGACCCATTTGCCGATCAGGCCCATTTGCAAATAACTATGCAGCACCAGAATCGCGATGATGGCCACAATCTGGGAAATGGTCTTATGCTTGCCGTACCCTTCAGCGGCGAGCACGACATTTTTTGACGCTGCCAAAAGGCGAAGTCCGGTAATGGCGAGCTCGCGTGCGACGATAATGACAACCATCCAGGCCGGCATCCAATGACGTCCCACAAAAGCAATAAACGCGGAACAGACAAGGATTTTATCCGCAAGCGGATCCATGAGAATGCCGAAGTTCGTAATGAGGTTGCGCCGGCGGGCAATGGAGCCGTCCAGAAAATCCGTAATGCTCGCAACACAAAAGAAAAGGAGAGAGAGGCTTTCGTGATAAGGAATTTCCGAGAACATCACCACCAGGAAGGCGACAGTGAGAATGAAACGGGAAATAGTGAGTTTATTGGGAAGGTTCATTGCCCTGGTCCCATTAACGCCGCTCCAGATTCAGAGCAAAAACGGATACTGCTCATCTCGCCGGTATTTTGAGACATTTGCAGGAACTGTCAAAGGGAATGGCTCGGCCAGTTTTTAAACAGGCTTGCCAATTAAATCGTAATCGGTGTGGCCGACTATCTTCACCATCGCAAATTCGCCAAGTGGAACTTTGCCTTGAATGTAAACCCGCCCATCGATATCCGGCGCATCCGCCTCGCTGCGGGCCACGAAATATTTGCGGGCTGAAAGCTGCGAATTAGGCTTTGATGCTTCGCGAATCAGGCCGTGTTCCCACGAATGAATGCTGGCTTTGCTCAGTTCTTTGGCTGTGGCTTCGGATTCCACAAGGACTTTAAGCGTGCGGCCCACGAAAGATTGCGAGACGGCCGAGGCGACTTTGTGCTGCTCGGCCATGGCCAATTCGCGGCGACGAGCTTTAATTTTGTCGGGGATTTGTCCCGCCATTTTGCCGGCGCGCGTGCCTTCCTCCTGCGAGTAACTAAACACGCCGAGGCGTTCGAATTTTGTTTGCCGAATGAACTCGAGCAAAGTCTCGAAATATTCGTCCGTCTCGCCAGGAAAGCCCACGATGAACGTAGTTCGAAGGGCAATGCCAGGGATGCCAGCCCGAATTTTTGCGATGAGATTGACGATGTATTCCTGCGAAGTTTCGCGACGCATGCGTTCGAGCATATTGTGGTGAATATGCTGAAGCGGCATATCCACATACCGCGCGACCTTGGGACATTCGGCAATGGTGCTAATCAGTTCATCTGTCCAATGCGCCGGGTGAGTGTAGAGCAGTCGAATCCAAAAATCCCCTTCTATGGCGTTCAGTTCGCGCAGCAATGAAGTGAGCGTGGTGGACTGGGCCGGAAGCGCGCGGGCCGCGGCGGTAAATTTTTCCGGGGATGAAATTGAGCCGGAACGTGCTGGCCGCAGATCGAGGCCGTAATATGTCGTGTCCTGCGAAATCAGATTAACTTCTTTGCTCCCATCAGCCACCAACTGGCGGACTTCCTGCACGACATCCGATTGCTGCCGGCTGCGGTGCGAGCCGCGCATGCGCGGGATAATGCAAAAGCTGCATGGGTGATTGCACCCTTCGGCAATTTTTACGTAAGCAAAATGATTTGGCGTCAGCCGAAAGCGAGGCGTGCCGAAATCGGGAATAAAATTGGGCCGTGGGTTAACTTCCATGACCGCCGGGGCGGGAACTTGCTCGGGAGCGAGCGTGGTTTTTGTGTTGCCGAATTTTCCCGTGGCGCGGAGCGATTCTTCGCCTGCGTGCGAGTGGGCCGGTTTGGCTTTGTCCAGTTCGGCAATCTTTGTTGCGACAGTTCTTTTGCGCGATTTACTCGGCGAACCAGCGCTCTTTTGAGCCAATCGAGTGGCACGGTGGCTTATGGCCTTGTGGACTATTTCTGAGACTTGCGCCACCTGGTCAATGCCCATGAAAGCGTCCACTTCGGGCAGGAGCTTTGGCAATTCCTCGCGAAAACGCTGCGGCAAACAGCCGGAAACAATCAGGCCCTGCCCGCGATTGTTTGCTTCGCGCACTTCGGCGGATTCCAGAATGGCATCAACGCTTTCTTCCTGAGCGGAATCGATGAAACTGCAGGTGTTGACAATAACCACATCGGCTTCATGGGCTTTATTTGTGACCTCCAGCCCGTCCTTGAGCAGCGAGCCGAGCATGATCTCGGTATCCACCAAGTTCTTGGCGCAACCGAGCGAGATTACGCCGACGCGGATGGGGTTTTTTGGAGCCGTATGTTTCATTCGAAAATAGCCGGGAAAGCTACTGGACGCTTCGGCAACAAGCAATCTGAACAATCAGGAATTCGAACCTGAATCGCTGGTTACGGCGCAAAAGTGCCCGGCAATGGGTTCGTGAGGGACAGGGTCACTGGCCGGTTGGCGCAGGTTCGTTCTCGAAATGGAGCCGGGCGTCGGTTTTCAACTTCTCCGTTAGATTTGGCCAATGTGCCTCGTTCATGTCGTTGAAAGCGTGCAAATAGAGGACCACGACGTTGTGCGGATATTTGGCCAGCAGATTATCAATCGCCGCTGTCAGCGCGGCATCTTCCATCTCTTTGGGCAAATCTTCAACGACACCCTTTTCGTGTGGAATTTTCAGCGCATCGAGAAAATCGGTCAGTACACTGGTATGCTTCTTGATCAACCAGTTGCTAATCAGGTTATTCGCCGCCACGATCAGCGGCGGACGGGTCAGGGTATTGGCCATGACGGTATGCCGTTCGCTACGGGGCTGTCGCTCGAGAAAGACCGAGCGCACCTTGCGCGATTGCGCCACCGCTTCCATGGTGACACGGTAAAGCGCTTTGTCGTTGGCCCAGGTAAACTCTAGAATCTCGTTCAGCATCGAGGTGGGCATCGCGATAAATAATTCGGATGAAGTCATAATTAATTCACAGCCTGCCGGGGCGGCAGCCTGGAAAGCGCTGGGTACCTTTCAATTTCATGCGCGGAAGTGATAGTATTTTCCACGCTTGGGTGCAATCAGGTTTATGCTCGATAAGATGTTGCATTGGTGAATCCTGGCACGATCCTCCCGATTTTCGCGCCGGTGT
>DASWRJ010000271.1:0-3798 GCA_036403255.1 Verrucomicrobiia bacterium | reverse complement strand
CGACCGGTGCATTCGAATAGCGCGTTTTTTCAGCCAATGCGGGACACGTCACGCCCAGCACCCGCTTCGACCATCGCACCTCAGCATACTGGCTGACTTTTTCTGGAACCATGTCCTCCGACACAGGCGAAGCTGTTTTCTCTTTCCGGCGCAAGGCCCGGAAGCGCCACCAGAAAATCATGGAGGCGAGCACAGACACGTAAAAGGATGCCGCCACTAAGATTAAAAAAGTCAAATCACCGTGTTGCGCTGGCCAAACTTCCTGAATCGGCTTGGTCTCAAGCTTCGGATTCGCCCGTGATAAATCCCAACCCGGACGCGCACGTTCCAGTATCTCCTTTTCCACTCCAAATATCAGTGGCGAGCTTTGGCCTTTGGTAATTGGAAATACCATTTGGTTTTTGGCCAACCGCAGCGGTGCGGCATGAGGAACTGTCGTTATCACCTCGGGAAATCCCAGCCCTTGACGTTGAAGCTGTAACTGGCTTTGCGCAAATTGTTCCGCCGTTGTGTCGCCCACCATGTTTGCCACGCGCATAAAACGCGCCGTCAGCTCAGGAGAAATGGCGTCGCTCCTGAGCACAGGGACCTGCCAATCAAGGCCCCATGTTTTCCCAATCCAAACACCATGGACCCGCGCCAGGTTTGCGAGCCAGCGTTTTGCATCTTCAGTGGGCAATTGCATCTCATGCGCCGCTTCCAGGAACCAAAGCCAATCTTCGGTCGTGGACCACCGCTCTTGCGCCAGCTCCGTTTCATGGTGGTGGATGTCCTGGATCGCAAAAGTTCCAGATGTGACGACGCCCGTTTTTTCCGCATCCGCGACAATGGAAGAGCGCAACCAATTCTCCTCTTCACCGAGCGCAGCCTGCAGTTCCAATATCCAGCCATCATTCTTGAAGCGCTGCGGCACAATCGCTGTGAGGCGCTTGAGCAGGAGACACGCCCGCGCGTTGCTGCGCAATGTGCACCTAAATCCATCCGGCCAGAATACCACTCCGAACGTTTGCCGCGGAGGCTGGAACTCCTCCTCCGTAATTCCGCGAGGTCCATTAACAAGTTCCGAAGGCCGATACTTTTGCAATGTGAGATGCAACAAGTTTCGTCCGAAGGTGAGATATTTGGAATCGCTGCTTTGGAAGCCTAAACTGAATGCGGCTTCTGCAATGGCCAGTTGAGCTTCAGAAGTCCGCCGGGAATGCACCGGCCGGGAATAACGCAGATCGAGCGCCATGGCTGTGCCCATTTCCGCGTCGTAGGAATCATGCAGAGCTTTCTGGCCGCCCTCCGATTTTTCCCAATAAAAATCCAGTAGTTCGCGCGCCAGCGCCAATTCACCAAGATGCAGCGCCAGCGAAATAATATCCGCTTCCCGCACAGTCTGGACATATCGTTGGTTCCCGGCACCCGGTGCGGCGGGGATTAGTCCAGTGGGATTTTGCAGATGCAACTTTCCGAGCACGAATTGCAATTTTTTCCAATGTTCCAGCGCGCGTGGCGCAGTGGAAACAGAATCAGTCTCCCACGGCACCGAGTGCAATGGCAGGAGCGCTTCGGCCAAAGTGGGCAGGCGTTGAATCGCCGCTGATTGCCGCCCGGCCCTGTGCAATTCAGAAAAATTATAATGGCTGGTCAACTCCGGCTGATAAGCGTTGTACCCGAGCAACGTCCCTCCGAGAAGATTGAAGCTGTTCGCAGCCACGCGATTATGGAGCAACCCCAGCAATGACTCGAACGCGTTGCGTGCTTTAATAATTTCAATGTTCAGCCGGTAGTCTTTCCCGAAATAAAGCAAGCTCGGCGCAGCTTCATCGTCGAGAAACCGGCCTTGATAAATTTCCATGCGCGGCAGATCGAAACCGTGGACAACGGTGTAAATTTGTGCATCACCCAAACGCACGTTTTTGTAATGCTCCAGGAAATGTCCGTCTTCCGGTGAGATAGCATAAAGAAGCTGCGCCAGGTCGCCATCCGAGTGATCCTTCAAAATCAGCGGCGGATACGCCGAGTGACGGCTGCGCGCTTCCGCTGTGGCCACCGGCATTCCATTCCAGTCCACGGCCGAAAGAATGCCCCGGCCATTCTGGACATCTTCAACCGTGCGATTTTTTTCTGTGACGAAAATTGTTTTTAACCCGCTGGAATGCACTTCCACATTTTGTTCCGGCTCAAGACCTCCCGTTAAGGCCACGAACTCTCCCAGGCGCTTCAGGTAGTGCAGATCAGAAACCGCCAACTCCTTCGGGCCAGATAATGGTTTCAACCTGGCCCGTGAAATATGCCGAATATCCAATCCCGCCCGAGCTAAATCATGAACGGAGACCGCCAGCGTGCTCTGCTGGAAATCCAACGATGGGGCCGATGCCAGCTCGATGATTTGCTCTGGCGCGGATTTTTCCGGCACCCAGCGCGTGAGTCGTTCTTCAATGGGCCACCAACGCACGAATGGCACTAAAGTATTTGTCGGCGCACCGGCAATCCGAACTTGATGCCCTTTTGCGTCGGTTAGTTCCAGGGCCACTCTGCTGCCAGCGGAACCGCTCGCTTGCAGGTAAAGCCAATCGCTTTCAGAGCAGTCCGTTATGATGGCAATATCCAGCGCATCATTTAGGGAATGCGTAAGCTCCGATTTTTCCAGAGGCGGTATCAGGTAACGAATTTTGGTGCCCGAAGCCCGGGTGAATGTTTTCTTCGATGCCTTGGCCACGCAAAGCCTGCCTTCTGCATCATAAACCTGCTCTTCGCCGAATTGTTTGTCGCCATTATACTTTAACTCCGTGGCGGTCCACGCGGTCCAAATGCTCTTGCGACGCGGCATGTACGGATTCGATTCCAAAATACGCGGCCGCTGCAAACGCCGTGCAACAAAGCGCCGAATCAAATTCGAGTCCAACTTGGAATCGGCGGTGGTATGTGAAGTGATGACCGCTGACGCAATATCCGGGAAAGGCTGATCGTTACAGCGAAACGCCGTGACCCTGGCTGGTGGCGCTGACGTTTCGAACGCGAACTGGCGCTGTCCGACTTCCCCGGATTCTATCAGCCATCCAGGGTCATAGCGATACGTGACGAACTTATAAAACTGTGGCTCGACTGCAAACAATGCACCGGACCAAAAACCTTTATCTCCCGGGCTCGGGATGCGCCCAACTCTTTCTTCAATGATATGTCCATCCCGCCCGACCAGCTTCCGCGTTACCTGCTCTCCGAACAGGCCCGTTAAATTTATTTCATCGATCTGAAGCGCAGCCTGGTTCGTCAATAGTTCTGTCTGGAAAATCTGCACCACATTGCTTTCCGACATCCCGTACATGGGCATGTTCACTCCGGCTTTGTGTGTCAAATCAACGGCATAACGCGGCGCGTCATACGGTTGGGAGAAATCCTGCATCGTCCGCCGCTCGGCCGAATCTGCAAAAATTTCCAGCTCGGAATTCGCCAAAATTCCCATGCGCTTTTTGAGTGCCGTCTGACCCCATGGGCCGATGGAAAATGTTTCGACCAAATCATACGGCATGCCGGCCCACACTCCCGCCTGCGGCGTACGCACGCTGCGCTCTTTTGCCCGCCCATGGCGATCGCTCAACTCCACTGTCCTGGCCCAGGGAGTGTTTTCGTGGAATTCACTGACATGGGCCTGCGCGCCGTTTTCGTAAATCGTATTTACCGCTCGCGCATAAGGATCACCGATGCTAAACGACTGCGTCGAAACCAATCCCCATGCAGGCGTCACCACCACCTGCAATGTCCACGAACCATTCGCTTGCTGCGTCGCGGGAAGAACCCGACTGGTTTGCC
>DASWRJ010000270.1:0-4175 GCA_036403255.1 Verrucomicrobiia bacterium | reverse complement strand
CGATCGAACATCGCTTCCATGCGGAATTGTTCCGGGTCAATCGCGCCTTCCATATTGACCATCGAATTGCGCAGGAAACCGGTGGCCACAACTTGTTCCTGAGTATGATTCGGAATGAGATCGCCAGCGAGTTGATCGATTATGAATTGGTCATACGCAATGTCGTGGTTGAGTGAATTGATTATGTAATCGCGATATGGCCAGACGTCCCGCGACATGTCTTTTTCGTAACCGTCGCTGTCCGCATATCGAGCCGCATCCAGCCAATGCCGTCCCCAACGCTCTCCGTAATGAGGGGAATTCAGGAGCTCTTCGACCACTTTTTTATAGGCGTCTTTACTCTTGTCGGCCAGGAAAGCATTCACTTGCCCCGGAGTGGGTGGCAGGCCAATGAGATCCAAATAAAGCCGGCGAAGGAGAATCAAATTCGGCGCTTCCGGCGAGGGTTTCAGGCCTTCTTTTTCCAGGCGTTCGAGGACAAATCGGTCAATTTCATTGCGAGCCCACTTTGCGTCCTTAACTTGCGGCAGCTTTGGACGAATAGGCGGAATATAGGCCCAATGCTGGCGTGAAGAGGCTTTGCTGTACATATCCGGCCAATTTGCACCCTGATCGATCCATGCGCGGAGCAGGCCAATTTGCGCATCGGTCAGCTTCTCACCTTTTGGAGGCATCAAGGTGTCTTTCTCCAGCCCCGCGACAAGTTCCACTAAATGGCTCTGAGCGCTTTTGCCAGGAACAATGGCTGCTTTTCCAGATTCGCCACCTTTGTACGCGACTTCTTTGGAATCGAGCCGGTAATCAGATTTTTGCTTTTTCTCTCCATGACAATCGAAGCACCGCTCACTCAAAATGGGCAAAATGTCTTTCGCGAAATCGACAGGGCGCGCAGCGGGAGGCGGCAATTTGGCGGGCTCAGCGGCGCTGGCCAAACAAGCCGCGGCTGCAATTACCAAACCTGTTAAAAGGAACCGTCTGAATTCGATTAATATTTTCATCAGAACAAGACCTATAAAAAATACGCTGTTCAGGCTGGGTAAATTCACGAAGAGTTTAATACGAAGCGAGGTGCAGGGGCAATTGTTAATCCCAATCCATTTCTCAGATAAGGAAATCGCGATTAATGGCCGTTTAAGGCGTGGAGTTGGTCGCGAATGCGCTGCCAATGAGTGCCATGCCAAAAGAGCTTGTGGCAGTGGGCGCATTCGAAATATTCGTTGAGCCAAATCCAGGTGCGGGGCGGGATACGCTCACGAACGGTGTCCTTATCCACTTTTTTCAACTCCCCGCCGCAATGCATGCAGCGCGGCTCACGTAGAGGGAGACGCAGTTCGCGAAGCACGAGCGCCAGTTGCTCGCGCATTTTAAAGGCGGGTGGCACCCACAGCGCGGGTACAATTCCTTCGCGGAGCACACGGCGCTCCATCATCATGCTGTCCGTGGTCAGCAGGATTGCGCCACTCCGCGCCGCTTCGGAAATTAAAGCTTCGTCTTCGGCGCGGTCACCGGGCCATGCCGCTTCATAGCCAGCCGCGCGCAGCCAGCGGGCCAGACCGCCGAGGCCGGCGTCGCATAGAAAAGCGGGAGAACCATTGTGATGCTTATTACCTGGGATGGATTGGCGTTCCAGTTCTTTGAATTGGTTCCAGCGATTAAGCTGGCGCTGGAGACGTTGATAAACTTCCTCCAAAGCACGCGGTTCAGCCAGACCCTCCTGATGGCAGAGCAGATTGGCTTTGCGCAAAAGCTGTTGGACGCCCCGTTCGAGCTCACGCGGCCGAACACGGCGGAGCATGGCACGATATTTTGTTTCGTAGCCATTTTGAATCCGGGCCATGACGTCGATTAACCATTAAGAGTTTCACCGGCGCGATTCGATGGGCAGAATCGGAACCTCCAGCTTTTCGGTATGGCGGATCACGGTCAGCATGCCAGGCACCTCAATGGTAGTTTCGTTGAGCAAGCGGTGCAACGCGTCAACATCGGACACTGGTTGGCCATTGAAGCCGGTTATGATGTCACCTTCGCGCAGCCCTGCGGCTGAAGCAGGGCTGTTTGGTTCGACTGAAACGACTAGCAATCCGCTTTCCACGGGTAACTGATAGTACCGAACTACGCGCCGATGAATTTTTACGTTTTGGCCGCCCACGCCAATGTAGCTGCGGCGGATCTTGCCATCTTTGATAAGCCAGCCTGCGATGTATTTGGCAGTATCGATGGCGATGGCAAAGCAAAGGCCCTGCGCCGGCAGAATGACGGCCGTATTCACACCAATCACCTCCCCTTGCGAATTGACGAGCGGGCCACCTGAATTGCCGGGGTTCAGCGCGGCGTCAGTTTGGATGATGTTGTCCATGAGCCGCCCCGTTTGAGAACGAAAGCTGCGACTAAGCGCGCTAACAACACCAGCCGTCACGGTGCAGTCAAAGCCGTAAGGATTGCCTATGGCAATGGCGAGCTGCCCAACACGAAGGTGTTTCGATTGACCCAACTTAACCGGCACCAGATTCGGCGCGTAGATGCGCAATACGGCGAGATCGTTCTCCGGGTCTTCTCCAATCAAGTGAGCATCGGGGCGGCGGCCATCATTGAGCACGACTTCTATTTTAGCGGCACCGTGCACAACGTGACTGTTCGTGAGGAGCAAACCATCCGGGCTGATGATAAACCCGGAACCGCTGCCGGCTGCTTCGCGGCCCTGGGGGGCGCGGGTAGTCTTGACCTCGATCTTAACGACTGAGGGACTAACTGTTTCAGCCACGTGCATGACTGCTTGGGAATAAGCGTCGAGCAAAGGAGCGTCACCGGCTCCTGATTTATCCAGGGCAGAACTCCGTGGCTCCAGACTCGATTCCAGATTTGAGACCGGCTCAAATTGCGGTGCAGCAGGTTGATTATGTCTATGGAAGCTGACTGCTTTCATTCAAACAATCTGTACGGCAGAATATGGTTCGTCAAATTCGAGGCACGGTGTTGACGAAACGAAATAGGCACTGAACCCGAAGGTGATCTTGTAGCGTACGGCCTTGACGCGTGTGCTATGGAAAGTTTTTACAGCGTCAACAGCGGCATGGTCTCACCGCTTAATGGCCGCTTTCGCCAATACACCATAAATGTTGGTATGTACGGATAAAGAATTGACCATCTGCTGGGGCCAGCGAAGCAAGTGTTGTTTCGCCGATAGAATTCGTGGCCAGCAGTTGAAACTCGGGACTCGCTTTCAGAACGAAAGCGTCGCCGCCTTTATTAATTACATAAATTTTATCGCCGCTAAGCACCATCGATGACCATGAATCCTTGGCCGAGGCGGGTCCCGAGAGGCGATTTTCCCAAACCAATTTTCCAGTTTTCAGCTCGAGACATTCAGCAATGCCCGGATCATCCAAAACGAAAACGTAATTGCCGGCGATCACACCCGACCCGATGCGCTGCCTGGATTTCGGGTGATGCCAAAGGCGTTTGGTGGAAGTAACATCGCCCTCGCCGTTAGCCAGCACGGCCAGAGCCATTCCATTGTAGCCGCCCATGGCCACGACGATGCCCTGCGCAAACAAAGGCGACGTATAAGAGAGTGGATTCAGTCCCGAACATGTCCAGATTTCCTGGCCGTCCTTAGGAGAGAAGGCAACCACTCGATTCGGGTAACTCAGAACCAATTCGTCACGGCCACCCACGCTTATGAAAAGAGGCGTGCTCCAGGAACCGATCCAACCGGGTTTTTTGCCGGGTTTTTCGATGCCCGAATCTCCGCCCGGTTCGTCATGTTGCCAAACGGTTTCGCCGTTTGCCTTGTTCAGAGTAATAAGGAAGGTCCGATCGCCGGGGCCGAAATTCAGCACGCAAAAGTCGGCGTAAATCATCGGCGAAGCGGCGTTGCCCCAAATATGCGTTTGCTTGCCGAGGTCACGATTCCAAAGTTTCTTCCCATCCATGCTGTAGCAATAAAGTCCGGCTGAGCCAAACGAGGCGATGACCCGATCGCCATCCGTTACGGGCGAGGCGGAGCACTGGGGGTTTGTCGCATGGGTCAATTCCTTTTCCGTGTAGGTGGGGCCTTGTTGCCAAAGCACCTTTCCGGAAGTGCGATCAAAACACATCACGGTGCGGCGATTCTCTTTTTCCACTGCTTGCGTTATAAAGACCTTGTTGCCCCAAATGATTGGCGTTGAATTCCC
>DASWRJ010000269.1:0-10071 GCA_036403255.1 Verrucomicrobiia bacterium | reverse complement strand
ACGGCTGGCTTGGAGGAGACGATTGGTTCATCAGGAATGGGAAGACAAACGAGTATAAGCGGTTTCGTGACACTAAACAAATTGAGGAGCTTGCAGGTAAGCTGCGCAGGCATCATATCCGGGATGTATTTCCCCATCTTTGTCCGGCGGAACCAGATGGAAAACTGCCATCCGTAAATGCGGAGCAAGCGGAAAGATTTCTAGACGGTTTCAAAGGTTTTCGGGTGATGCCGTGGATAGGGGGTCCGTATGGCAGCAGCGCCCGAGTGCATGATAAGGAATGGAGAGCGAAGTTCTCGGAAAATGTGAGAGCACTGTTAGCTGTTCATTCTCGATTTGCCGGTGTGCAAATCAATATTGAGCCGATTGAAAGTGGTGATTCCGATTTTTTGCGGTTACTGGAGGAATTGCGCGCAGCTCTGCCAGCGGAAAAGCTGCTCTGCGTGGCGGCATACCCGCCTCCGACGTGGTGGCATAAATTTCCTGAGGTTCATTGGGATGAGAATTATTTTCATGAGGTCGCCCGTCGCACGGATCAATTGGCCGTAATGATGTATGATGCGGGGCAGCGACTTCCGAAAACATACCAAAGACTAATGGCCGACTGGACCCAGGAGGTCCTGGCATGGAGTGAAGGCAAAGCTGTGCTGCTGGGGCTGCCCACGTATGATGATGCTGGGGCGGGTTATCACGAGCCCAAAGTGGAGAATTTAACCAATGCACTGCTTGGGATTCATCGAGGCCTTTCGCGAAAGGTGCTGCCGCCTAATTATCAAGGAGTGGTTATTTATTGTGAGTGGGAGACGAGCGAGGGCGAATGGCGATACTTTGCGGAACATTTTGTTTCGAAAGGCGAAGGTGTCATGGGCAAATAATACTGGCGGGAAGTGATTGGACTTTGCAGCGCGGCGAGGAGCGTTTGAAACTTTGAGAGTGTCAGGCGGCGCCGCGCTGAAAATTATTCTGTTGGCGCCTTTGGATCTATAGACAGGCAATTGCTATGCGGTTTTGAAGGGGCAGCGACAGGTGATCTACCGGAAGTCACGCGCCGTTTTGGCGCTGCGGAATCTAAAACAGAGTGTGCAAGGAAGTACAGAAGTTGAGCACAGACGGGAGCGACGCGCCTTACCGAAAAGGCAATATGGGGTGGAGTACCTAAATTCGAGCGCGAAGAATGACTTCGCGTAAACGAGAGATCATTGGGTTAGTCGGCGCGCACACGCGATATGAATTGTTTTTAGAGGGCGCTGATAATATTGGTGTGTTTGTTTTTGGAATTTGCGTGACTTTTCATGCGCGTCCTCGTATACTAAATCGTAGAGCATTCAGAAGTGTGATTGGTTTTGTGAGTGCGCGTGCAGCAATGTCAGTAAGACCCTGAAGTATGAGCCCCTCCGTCTTCAGTTCTGGAATTTCCGCGGGTGGTGAGGCCGGTTGCTCCGGTCATTTTGAGCAGTTGGCAAAGGAGTTTATGTTTCCCCCAGTAATTAGAAAGCGAGCGCGTTACTTTCACGCAGTGATTACAAACCGTGCCCGAGTGGCGGCAAAGGAAATGCTAAACATGGAACCAGGTCACGCGTGGTGTGTAGGTGATCTTACTAAAAATGGTTGCTCGGTATTTAGCAGTATAAGTAGGGAAAATGCTGAGCCATCAAAATTTGCGCCGAATTTTTAACGTCGTATAATCGAATTGTGAACAAGTCCAACAAACCTCGCCCGCAAGCTCAGGGAGGAAACCTGGGGGCGGATTTTCCGCCGCTGGAGCATGTGATTCCCGAAGTCGATCTGGAAAAGATGTCGGCCCTGCAGCTTCTGGACATTATTTCTCATAAATTGGTAGTCAACGGCGCGGCCCCATCAGACATGACACTTTTGCGCCGCCGCATCGAAGAGATGGAGGAAGTGCAGGATGAAGCCCGCACGGCTGTGGAAAAGTTGAGCGAAGCGGTGGACAAACTCCGCGCGCCGGCACTGCGTCTCGGCACACTGATTCAGAAGCTGCCGAAGAATCGCGCGCTCGTGTGCGCGAATGCGAGCGATTACGTGTGCAGCGTTGATCCGTCGCTGCCCGAAGTAGCCCTGGAAACGGGGACTCGCGTGCTGTTGAATGAAGCTTTTGCGGTGACTGACGCCATGGGGTTCGACAAGAACGGCCCAGTCGTCCGCATCACGGAATTACTGAGTGATAACCGCCTGCGCGTGGGGAATGAGACGGGCATTTCGGACGCAGTGGTGATTCGGTCATCGATTTTGGCCAAGGAAAAATTAAAGCCGGGGTTGGACCTGCGGCTTGACAGCAACAACCGAGTGGCGATTGAAGTGATTGGCACGTCGAAGCGGTTGGATCGCGCGCTCTCCAGGGTGGAGCCGATCCCCTGGGTGAATATTGGTGGGCAGGAAGAGGCGGTTCAAGCGATCCGGGATTCGATCGAGCTGCCATTTCTGCACGCGCCGCTGTTCAAGAGGTTCAATCATCCGGTGCCAAAAGGATTTTTGCTTTACGGGCCTCCCGGTTGCGGAAAAACGCTGCTGGGCAAAGCGACGGCGCATAACCTGCGCTTGCAGATAAAAGCGGAAACGGGTGACGATCGTCCGGAGTTTTTCCTGAACGTCAAGGGACCAGAGATTTTGAACATGTGGCTGGGCGAATCCGAACGCCAGGTGCGCGATCTCTTCGCGCAATGCCGCGAGAAGGCAGCGGAAGGGCATTTGGCCTTTCTGTTCATTGATGAAGCGGAATCAATCCTGGGCACACGCCAGGCATTGCGGATGGGCAATAATATCCTATCAACGCTGGTGCCGATGTTCTGCACGGAGATGGATGGCATTGAGCCATTGCAGAATGTGGTGGTGATTTTGGCGTCGAATCGGGCGGATTTGATTGACCCAGCCATTTTGCGGCCGGGCCGTATCGATCGGAAAATTCGCGTGCGCCGGCCGGACAAAGGAGCCGCTTACGAGATTTACAAAATTTATCTCCCGGAGACGTTGCCCCTGGCGGAAAGCCGGGACGACTTGCTGAAGGTGGTGGTCGATGCGCATTACGATAAATCGGAAGCGAATCGGTTCCTCGAGGTGACTTACCGCAGCGGACGGCACGATTACCTGCACCGGGGCGACCTGGCCAGCGGGGCGATTATCGCGGCCATTGTGGAGCGCGCGAAAGAATACGCGATCAAGCGATCGATCGAAACGAAGGCGGAATCGGCGCTGACGCGCGATGACCTGCTCAACGCTTTGAAGCATGAATACCGGGAAAACGATCTCTTCCCGCCCAGTGACATTACTGAAGACTGGCTGAAACTAACGGACTTTGATCCCTCGAACGTGGTGCGACTTGCCCCTTATCGGCAGGCGGACAAGACGCATGGTTCGGGTACAATTTAAAGGGTTGCTTTGGGATAAAAATCAGACGCCGCCAAATCGTCCCACCTCGGGAATAAAAGGTGGACACGGATTGGAGGCATAACTCTAAGAGGTCCGTGAAGAAACCAATCGACATTCAGTTCGGAACCGAGACGGAGATCGGGATCACCCGCGAAAAACCCGAAGGTCTCGACGTTGTGGCGGAGTCGATTGCGCTGGTGCGCAGCGCCACCGCGCCCGGAGTGCGGATGCGGTGGGATTATAGCTGCGAGGACCCGCATTGCGACGCGCGCGGCTTCCGCGTAAAGGAGCTTCTGCAAGACACGGACGAATCGAATTACTTCGCGCAGGACGCGCAACGCACCCTGACGTTCCACGAAATCAAGAGCGACCTTGTGCTGCGCAACGGAGCACGGTTTTACAACGATCACGCGCATCCCGAATATTGCACGCCGGAGTGCAGCACGCTGCTGGAATTGCTGCAGCAGGATTACGCCGGTGATGCGGTGCTGATCGCCTGCTCGAAAGCGCTGAGCCAGAACTCGGATAACCCCGTTTACCTTTACAAGAACAACACGGATTTTCGCGGGCACAGCTATGGTTGCCATGAGAATTATCTGATGCCGCGCACGCTGACCTGGGATTCGTTGAGCCAATCGGTGGTGTCGTTTTTTGTTACCCGCCAAATTTTCGCGGGCGCGGGCAAATATGGCTGGGAAGAAGAAGATAAATTTTTGCAATCCGGCTTCCAAATTTCACAGCGGAGCGACTTTTTTTCGGAGTTGCAGAGCGTGGACACGATGCAGCGCCGGCCCATCATCAATACGCGGGACGAACCACACGCGAACAACGAGCGTTATCGAAGGTTCCACGTGATTATTGGTGACTCGAATTTGTCCCTTTATGCGAATTATCTGAAGACGGGCACGACCTGTCTGGTGTTGCAGGCGCTCTTGAACGGAGCGCCGATGAATCGGATACCGATTTTGGCGGATCCGCTAGGCGACCTGAAGCGCATCTCGCGCGACAGCACCTGGAAATGGGAATGCCGCGAAAGCAGCGGCAAAATGACAACCGCGGTAGAGGTGCAGGCGGCGTATCTTCAAATCGTCAAAGAATTTTGCGGCTCCCTGCCGGAAGAATGGCGCGGCGTAATCCGCGCGTGGGAACAGGTATTAATGGATTTGCAGCGGGAGCCGCTCACGACTTCGGACCGGCTGGATTGGTCGGCCAAATACAAAATCATTGAGCAATTTCGCGAATCGGAGAAGCTCCCGGCGGAAGACCCATGGCTGCGGAGCCTCGATTTGTCATATCATTTGCTGGATCGCGAGCATGGATTGTTTTACGCGCTGATGGACCAGGGGAATTTTAAATTACCGTTCCGTTACGAAGATATTACGTGTCACAGCCTTTGTCCGCCCTCGACGACGCGGGCGGCGGTGCGGGGCCGATGCATCGAGAAATTCGGGGCGGCAGTGCAGGCGACGCAGTGGGATTATATTTTGGTTCATGGAACGCAGAAAAAAATCGAGCTTGATTTGCGCAACCTGTTTGATCCAGATGTAATTCGGCAAAGTTTAAAAGTAATAAGCGCGGCGCATTGCGTCGAGGACCTGGCACAACTGCCATTTGCAAAGATTGTATAGAGGAGTACATACATAATATGCCTGATCGCATTCAGAAACCACAACCGGTCACCCCGGCGCCCGGAGGCGGCGGAGGTGAGGGGCCGCGCTCTCCACAGGTGGAGAAGCCAAACACCGAAGAGCTGCTCAAGCGCATGCGCAAGGTCGATCCCGACCAGGCGAAGCGCTATCGCCAACGGACTGGCCAATGAATGGAGATTTTTTGGCGCTGCTGCCCAAGCAAACATTCCCGCAGCTGGCGCCAGTTAATGCTCCGCCCACCGAGCACGTCCAGGGAACGACGGTCTTTGCTTTTCATTGCGCTGAAGGGGTAATCATCGCAGGTGACCACCGGGCCACCGCCGGCAATGTCATTTTTTCAGATACGACTGAAAAAATCCTCGAGCTGGATTCCCATTCGCTGATGGCGATTGCGGGCGTGCCAGCCACGGCCTTCGAGATGGCGCGGACGCTGCAAACTTCGTTTGAATTTTACCGGCGCAGCCAGCTCCAGCCGATGAGTTTGCACGCCAAGATTCGGGCGCTCTCGCGTTTGCTGCGGGAGAATTTACCAGCGACCCTGCAAGGATTCGGAGTGGTCGCTCCGATTTTTGCGGGAGTGGAAGTGTCGGACCCGAAGGCGAAACCGGCCATATACTTTTATGATCCGCTGGGAGCGCAGTTCGAGGCGGCGTCGTTCTCCGGGTCAGGTTCGGGCTCGGGGAGCATCAAAAGCGTGCTGCATTTTTTGGAGAAGTGGGGCGACCCGGCACCGGCCGAGATGTCCCTGAATGAAGCGGTCACGCTGGCGACGCGCCTGCTGATGACAGCGGCGCAGTTTGATTCGGCCACGGGAGGCGTGCAACCGGATCGGCAACTCTGGGCGACCATTAAATTGCTTTCTCGGGACGGTATTCGATCAATTTCAATGGACGAACAGGAACGCTGCTGGAAAGAGACGGTGGTGGCATGACAGAGGAACCGCATCGGTGGCTTGAGGCGATCTCGAATCGCCGTGAATACATCCGGGACCAGCTCAAAGGCGGAACGCCGGTGTTTGCATTCTCGCGGCCAGAAGGAATTTTCCTTTTTGGACTTGGGCAGGGAACTTCGAAGGTATTCGAGATTTACGATCGCCATGCCTACGCCGCGCTCGGGCATCCGGTGGACATTGAAAAACTGCGGCAGGCAGCGATTGAAGCGGCGCATATGGAGGGGTTCAATCGATCGTCGCGCGATGTGACATTGCGGCGGCTGATTGGTTTTGCGCTGAGCACCACGCTGAAAAACAGTTTCGAGCAAATATTTGCTCCGCCGATCATGGTCGAATGCATCTTTGCCGAATTGGGTGAAACCCAGGCTGAAGATGTGCTGGTGCGCGTGCATTACGATGGGCATCACCAATACGACCACACGGGCGTGGTGGTGGCATTTTCCGAGCCGAAGCGGGAGCAGGAAGCCGCCGAGTGGCTCAAGCAACAAATCAAACCGGAAGATGATTTGGCCCGGATTTCCGCCGCTGCGCTCGGGGCGTGGCAAGCATTGGTGGATGATAAACCGTTTTCCGAAGCCACAGTGGCCGGCCCGAATGACTGGAAACTAAACGGCCGCGTGGTCGAAGCAGCCTTGCTCGACCGCAAACTGACTGGCCAGGTCCGCTATCGCAGCTTAAAAATTCCTTAAGCTGCGGAACGGGGCAACAGGGTATATTGGGATATGTCGCAGCGCATTACAGGTTTGGAGACCGAATACGGTTGTTTGATTCAACCGCCTGCCCAGATACAGGATGTGCTGCCGCGCATTCGCGACTGGCTTTTCGAAAACGATCGCTATGGCTTAATTGATTTGCACGATCGAGACTGGGACGAACCCGCCGGCAACGGCGGATTTCTTTTTAACGGCGGCCGTGTTTATATCGACATGGGCCACATGGAGTATTGCACGCCCGAATGCGCCTCGGCCATCGATGTCGTCCGGTATGACCGGGCAGGCGACCTTCTCCTGCAGGAAGCGGTCAAGGCATTAAAACTCCAGGAGAAGGTCAGCTTCATCCGGAATAATGTGGACCACTACACCGGGGCCACGTTTGGCTGCCACGAGAATTATTCGCTGGATCGCAAAGCGCCGCTGAACGAAAAGAATGTGCTTTCGCTGCTGGCCTTTCTGACTTTGCGGGTGCTCTACACTGGCGCGGGAAGGGTGGGGTCGATTCGGCCATCGCGTTTTCGCGGCGAAGTGGTGCAGCGGGAGGAGACGGCGCTATTTCAAATCAGCCAGAGGGCGGATTACATCCAGAATGATTTCTTCGAATGGGTGCAGCATAATCGGGCGATTATCAACACGCGCGATGAGCCACTTGCCGATCCGCGACAATATCGCCGGCTGCATCTGATTCATGGCGATAGCAATGTGCTGCCCGCCACGCTTTTTCTGAAGGTCGGGACGACGCGGCTTGTGCTTGATTTGCTGGATGAAGATGAATTGCCGACGGTGGCATTGCAGGACGCGGTCACGACCTTGCGCTTGCTCTCGCGCACGCTTACGGCGCCGTGGACAGTGGGGCTGTCTGACGGCAAAACGGCAGATGCAATCGAGATGCTCGGGCTGTTTTATCAAAAGGCGAAGCAACATTTCAAAGGGCGGGATCAGGAGACGGATGCGTTGCTGAGCCTGTGGAACAAAGTATTGAACGCCCTGGCATCGGATCTTTCGAGCACGGTAGGGCTGGTCGATTGGGTCACGAAGCAGCATCTGTTGCAGGCTTTTTGCGAGAGCGAAGAGTTGGAATGGGGGCATCCGTGGCTGGAATCGCAGGACCTGGAATTTCATCATATCGATCCCGAGCGGAGCCTGGGCCTGTGCATGGCGAAGACGAACGGCTTTTGGGAACCTGAGCGCCTGCAGGATGCCATGTCCGAGCCGCCGCGCAATTCCCGCGCGCATGCCCGAAGCAAATTGATGCGGGAAATCCAGGGCAAAGAATCTTCTTACTTTCTGGATTGGGAAGCAGTGGAAGTGCCGAACCAAAAACGGACGCGGCTGCTGAATCCGTTCCAGCCTTGAACGAGCTGATATTCGGTCTAAATTTCAGGAATGAAATTAGACGAAGTGCAGCGCGCCTCTCAGGAGCAATTCGCGAAACAAAGCCACCGCTACGGCCGCGGGCACATCCTGGAGGATACGAGTGATGTGGCTGAAGCGCTGAGCTGGATGCAAATGCCGACTCGCGCCAAAGTGCTCGATGTCGCGACCGGCGCGGGACACACGGGAATTTACCTCGCCAGCCTCGGGCACGACGTCACACTCGCTGATCTCGCTCAACCAATGCTGGACCGCGCGCGCCAAGCCGCGGAGGAACGCGGCTTTAAGGTCGAGACTCACCAGCACGCGGCTGAGCAGTTTCCATACTCTGACGGCACTTTTGATTTGGTGACCTGCCGCGTGGCGGCGCACCATTTCAGTTCGCCCGAGGATTTCATCCGCGAAACCGCGCGCGTTCTTAAACCGGGAGGCTGGTTTTTACTGATAGATGGATCGGTGGAAGATGAGCAACCCGAAGCCGAAGAATGGCTGCACCAGGTTGAAAAACTTCGCGATCCGAGCCACCGCCGCTTCCTTACACCCAACCAATGGAGCGCCCTCTGCCAAAAAAATGGACTCGTCACGGAGAAAATTCTGCTCAATCCCTTCAAACAACCCGACCTCAATTGGTATTTCGAGACCGCCGCAACGGCCGCCGAGAACCGCACGAAAGTATTGCAACTGGTCCGCACAGCGCCGGAATCGGCACGCCAGCTTTTCAAATTGGGTGAAGAGGAAGGTAAAATCGTGTGGTGGTGGCAGCGGCTGAGCCTGGTGGCGCGGAAGCGTGTCGCGAATTGATTGGATTCTGCGAGAGCGCGGGTCGGTGTGCCTGAATGCATCACGTGTAGTGTTGTGCAGTTCCTGTTGCGCGCGTAGGCTCCTATTGCCTAGTATCGCTTCCTCAAGACCAATATGAATGCAATGCCGCTGACTGTACTTTGTTATTCCATTTTCATCTCGTTCGCGTTCGCCGATGGGCCGCAGGATAATATTCCGGAGAAGGTTCGTCCCATTCCCCCCGCTGGCATTAATGTAGCCGCAGCGGACCAGGACGAACTCGAAGGCGGGCTCACAACACTGGGCAAGGAGATTGATTCATTGCGCGGAGCGCTGAAAGGCAAGCCGCTGCAGGCGTTGTTGCCTGATGTGCAGATCTATCACAAAGCTGTGCACTATGCGCTGCATTACGGGGAATTTTTCAGCTCGAATCAAATCGGCATCGCCAAGCAATTCATCAAGCAAGGAATAGAGCGCGCGCAACTTTTGCGCGAGGGCAAAGCGCCCTGGACACAAACCAATGGGCTAATCGTGCGCGGCTACTTGTCGCGAGTGGATGGATCGGTGCAGCCTTACGGGCTGGTGATTCCGCCTTCTTACCAGGCGAACTCAGCGCACCAGTATCGGCTCGATTTTTGGTTTCATGGGCGCGGCGAAACCCTCAGCGAACTGGATTTCATCAATGGTCGGCAACGATCGGCGGGCGAGTTCACGCCGCCGAATACATTCGTGCTGCACCTTTATGGCCGCTACTGCAATGGAAATCGTTTTGCGGGCGAGACGGATTTGTTTGAGGCGTTGGAGAATGTGCGGAAGTATTATCCAATCGACGAAAATCGGCTCGTCGTGCGGGGCTTTTCTCTGGGTGGAGCAGCCTGCTGGCACATGGCCACGCATCATGCGAGTCTTTGGGCCGCAGCCGCGCCGGGGGCAGGCTTTTCCGAGACGGCGGATTTTCTGAAAGTGTTCCAACGCGAAACGCTCAAGCCGACGTGGTATGAGCAAAAGCTCTGGCACATGTACGATTCAACGGATTACGCGGTCAATTTGTTCGATTGCCCAACTGTAGCTTATAGCGGCGAACAAGATTCGCAGAAACAGGCAGCAGACATGATGGTCAAGGCTGCGGCAGCGGAAGGAATGGAACTGACGCATATTATAGGCCCGAAAACCAAACATGCTTATGAGCCGGAAGCGAAAAAGGAAGTTAATCGAC
>DASWRJ010000268.1:0-3224 GCA_036403255.1 Verrucomicrobiia bacterium | reverse complement strand
CGCGAGCATTGGCCCAAAGTCTCTTGCGCGATGCTGGCTGGCGGCGGAATGCGGACGGGGCAGGTGCTTGGGTCAACCGATCGACTCGGGGGAGAACCGGCGGATCGGCCGGTGCATTTCCAGGAAGTGTTCGCGACGATGTATCACAACATGGGCATCGACGCGGAGCGGGTGACGATTCCGGATCTTTCGGGGCGGCCGCAATATTTGGTGGATGGTTATCAGCCGATTCGGGAGTTGATCTGATTTTGTGAGTGAGTTGAAGCACGAATGAACACGAATGGAAGCGATGCTGGAGCGGTAAATGCAGGATAGCGCCACAATTATGTTTTTGATTAGAAAATCCAGTTTTGATGTCCGCCGTCTTGGCGCACTGATGGCGCTTGCATTCGGTGTCCAAGTGGGGGCCACTGCTGAAAATGTCTCATTGGCGAAGCCGGGCAAGCTACTCGGCCTGAGACTCCAAACTCAAAGCGAGTCGATTACAAATCAAACCCTTTATTTGCGTGGGGCAGAAGCGAGGCAGCAAATCCTGGTCACGGGGCAATTTGAGAATGGGTCGCTGGGGGATTTGACGCGGCAGGTGAGTTTTGAAATTGCTCCCGCGAACCTGGCACAGGTGGACAAGAATGGGATTGCAACGCCGGCTAAAGATGGCAAAGGCACGTTGACGGTCAAGACTGGCGATGGAGTGAGCGCTTCGATGCCGGTGGTGGTGGAGAAATCGAAGACAATGTCCCCGATTAATTTCCCGAACCAGATCGTGCCGATTTTTACAAAGAACGGTTGCAATAGCGGCGGGTGCCACGGCAAATCGAGCGGGCAAAATGGGTTCAAACTCTCGCTGCTCGGGTTCGAACCGACTGAGGATTTTGAGCATCTCGTCAAGGAAGCGCGCGGTCGCAGATTGTTTCCAGCGGCGCCCGAGCGCAGCCTTTTGCTGGTGAAGGGCGCGGCGATTTTGCCACACGGCGGCGGGAAACGGCTGGAGCCGAATTCAGATGATTATCGCTTGCTGGTGCGCTGGATTGCGCAAGGGATGCCTTACGGAAAAACGAATGATCCGACAGTGGCGCGCATCGAAGTGATTCCGAAAGAGCGGACGATGCAACGAAACGCGGACCAGCAATTGATGGTGCTGGCGCATTATACAGATGGAAGCACCAGGGATGTGACGCGCAGCGCTCTTTATGAAGCCAACGATAAGGAACTGGCCAAAACGACCGAGCAGGGAAGAGTGGAAGTCTCGGAACGACCCGGAGACGTGGGGGTGATGGTGCGCTACCAGGGTTATGCTTCGGTATTTATTGCGACTATTCCGCTGGGCGCGCCAGTCGAGAAGCTGCCGCTGGCCAAAAATTTCGTGGATGAGCTGGTGTTCAAGAAATTGAAAACAGTCGGCATGCCGGCCTCGGAGCCGTGCGATGATGCGACTTTTTTACGGCGGGTGACGATTGATATCGCCGGGCGTTTGCCAACGCCGGAAGAGACAAAGGCGTTTTTACAAAACCAAGACCCCAAAAAGCGGCAACAATGGATCGATCAACTTTTGGACAGCCCTGATTACGCGGATAACTTTGCGAACAAATGGAGTTCGCTGTTGCGGAATAAGCGGATTGAGCCGAACCAAAAGCGAGGCACATTCGCATTTTATTCATGGATACGCGACAGCTTCGCCGCGAATAAGCCCTACGACCAATTTGTGAGTGAGATTCTGAGTGCGTCGGGCGATCTCGCGGAAAATCCGCCGGTGGCGTGGTATCGGCAGGTGCGGGAGATGAATGCGCAACTGGAAGATACGGCGCAGCTTTTTCTGGGGCAGCGTTTGCAGTGCGCGCAATGTCACCATCACCCGTTCGAGAAATGGAGCCAGAACGATTACTACAGCTTCGGCGCATTTTTCGCAACCGTCGCGCGCAAGCCCGGCACGCAGCCTGGCGAAGAGATGATTTATCATAAACGGGCCGTCGCGACAGCCACCAACAAGAAAACAAAACTACCGGTGAAGCCCGCGGGATTGGGCGCGCAAGCAGCGAGTCTCACGGCTGATGATGACCCGCGGCTGGCGCTGGCGAATTGGCTGACATCGAAAGAGAACCGCTTCTTCGCGAGATCGCTGGCGAATCGATATTGGAAACATTTCTTCAATCGCGGGCTGGTCGAACCGGAAGATGACATGCGCGACACGAACCCACCGACCAACCCGGAGCTGCTGGAAGCGCTGGCCCGGCACTTTGCGGGGAGTGGTTATGACATGAAAGGACTGATTCGGCTCATTTGCAATTCGCAGGTGTATCAACTGAGCGCGTTGCCGAATGAATACAACCGGGTGGATAAGCAATTGTATTCGCGGTTTTATCCGAAGCGGCTGAGCGCGGAAGTGCTCTACGACGCTGTGAATGCCGTCACGAAATCCGAGAGCAAATTCGAGGGTTTGCCGGTGGGAATGCGGGCCTTGCAGTTGCCAGACAATAGTTTCAATGCCAATTCATATTTCCTGACTGTCTTCGGCCGACCCGAATCGAGTTCGCCTTGTGAGTGCGAGCGTTCGCAAGACGCCAGCCTGGCGCAGAGTTTGCATTTGCTGAACTCGAAGGAGATTCAAGAGAAAATCTCCAGCGACAAAGGACGCGCGGCGTTATTGGCGTCGGACAGCAGCAACTCGGAGGACCATAAACTCCAGGAGCTATATTACCTGGTTTTTTCGCGTGAGCCGGAAGCTGGTGAATTGGCCGCCGCTAAAAAGTATTTGGAGCGCAAACCGGTTCTGAAAGACGGCAAACCGGATGAGTTGCTGACCCGGCGCCAGGCGTACGAAGATATTGTTTGGGCTTTGCTGAACACGAAGGAATTTCTGTTCAACCACTGAGATGCCGTCCGCGACGAACAACCGCTTTGGCTGCCCGGAATTTCGGAAGTTGATGGAAGTCGAGCGGCGCACTTTCCTGAAAATGGGCGTGCTGGGATTGGCCGGGCTCTCACTGAGTGACTTGCTGCGAGCGGAAGCGAAATTCCCAAACGCCTCGCGCGAAAAATCCGTGATCATCCTCTGGATGCGAGGCGGTCCAAGCCAGCACGAGACCTGGGATCCCAAGCCGGAGGCACCGATTGAATATCGCGGTGAATTTGGCGCGATGTCCACCAAAGTGCCGGGCATAAAAATCTGCGATCTGCTGCCGATGAGCGCGCGCATGATGGATAAATGGTCCATTGTCCGCAGCCTG
>DASWRJ010000267.1:0-3008 GCA_036403255.1 Verrucomicrobiia bacterium | reverse complement strand
CATTTGAAGGCGTAGCCCAGGGTTTCAGCCGCGCGCCGGTAACCGTAATCGGTGAGGTGAATGCCGTTATCAGTCAGCGGGTAATAATTGCCACCGAGGGTTCGGTTATCGAGCTTGGTAAAAAAGGAGATGTACCAGGCATCGCGCTTTTGGGCGAGTGATTCGATGGCCTTGACGTATTGTTCGAGCACTTGATTGTGCTCGGCCGGATCGGGCAGCGGAGCGAAGAGCTTCTCATGGCGAATGGGACTGAGCAGCACAAAGCGGACTTTGTCTTTGCCACAGATGTCCTGGATGGAATCCATGAGTTTTTCCATTTCGGATTTGAAGCGGTCGAGGCCAGCAATGCCATCAAAGGAAGACGCCATGCCATAACCGATGAAGACAACGGTCGGTTTGAAGGCAGTGATTTGCTCTTTAACGCGGTCAAATCCTTTATCGGGCGTATCGAAGCCAGCGCGGGAAACACCAACGGGAGTGTCCGCGCTCCAGCCGAGGTTGCGGAATTTGATATCACGACCAGGGTAGCGAATGGTCATGAGGTACTCGAGATATCCGTAACTTTGCTCGCGCTCGATGAACGTGTCGCCGATGAGCGCGACGCGGTCGCCATCGAGGAGTTCGAAACTATTAGTATTTTGGCCAGCGGCAAAATGCGGCAGCAGGAGCAGCAGGCCAAGGGAGAGGAGAGCGAAGAATCTTTGCATAAAATTATTCAGCGGAGGCATGGCCAATGAGAGCACTATAAACAGCCCGAGCCATCAAGCGAGCACCAGCGGCATTGGGATGCACTTTGTCGGGGAAGAGATCGGGTTTGTCCTTAAGGGCTTCGTGCAAGTTGATGATGGGAAGGTTTTTTTCGTGCGCGACTTTTTGAATGATGGGAATGATCTCGCCGGCCACGATTGGTTCATTGATACCCCGGCGAGTGTCATAAACGGGGACGGGCAGACAGAGCCAAAGGCGAGGTTTGGAAGGCAATTGACCAAAAACTTCCAGCATGGCGCGCAAATCGTTTTCGAACTCGGCTGCGTGCTTGCCCCAGTTTTGCGGTTTGGAATCATTGGTGCCGAGCTTGATCACGATGACGTCTGGAGCGTCATTTGTGACTTTGGAGAAATCAGGCGTGGTCCAGTATGGTTTGTCCCCTTGTTTGAGGAGAGTAGCGCCGCTGACGCCAAGATTTTTGACGACGAATTTAGACCCGAGCATGCGGCCAAGGACGGCGGGATAGCTGTTGCTTTGGCGTCCTTCCACGCCTGCGCCATAAGTGATGCTATCGCCGACGCAGGCGACGCGCACGGGGTGCTTGTAATCCTCTGCGCGAACGGGCCGCGCGTCCTGGGCTTGAGCCACGGCCAAGGAGATAAAGGCGAAAAAGAACCAAACGGGCCAAGCTGCAGAATGAAATTTTCTCATATATGACACACGGCTCAACGGCATTGAACAGAAAACGGCTGAGGCAAGCCAGCCGAATTTCCAGTGAAAATTGGATAATGGAAACGGGGAAAAAATTCAAACCGGAATAGAATGAACCTGAAGGCCGCAAGCCGGTCTAATATGCATAATTTTTGCGGAATTGTTTTGCCTTTGCAGGCCCAAATGTGGAATCCTTGAGATCGTAAGAATGAGCGGCGTGGTTTCTAGTCTCGCGCTGGTGGCAGACGCCGGTGCGAATTTGCAACCGTTGCACAACGATCTTGTGCCGGTTCTGCTCATTTTAGTCCTTGGAGTCGCTTTAGGCGTGGGGCTGACCAGCCTTCTTCTCGTGCTTCATTTCTCGCGTTCGGGCCGACTTGCCCAAAGACGCGCCCTTAAACGTGAGGATTGGCTTCAACTCGAAAAACGCTTTCAGTCATCGATTTTCACAGTTCCCCCCCGCTGGCTGGCCGTTCGTTGCGGCAATCCGTTCGTCGTACAGGCGGCGTTGGGGCTGAATCGACCCACGCCATGTTCGTGGGAAGAAGGAATTTCCGCATTACACGAGCAGCGATTATTTATTTCGCCGCCGATTGCCGGGTGGGTGCTGGTGATTGGCCCGGGCCTGCCTGAAGCCGCAGATGACGTGGACAAATGCTTTCGATTCATCCACACGCTGAGCCGAAAATTGGGGCATGTGCAATATTTCAGCGTAAATCGCGTGGTGCATCATCATGCCTGGGTGCAGGCGGAGTTTGGGCACATCCAGCGGGCTTATGCGTGGGCCGGCAAAACATTATGGAACCAGGGGAGCCCAACCCTGGCCGAAGTGCAGCTTGGCTTGAAGTGCTACGATTATACCGAAATCATGGAGCGCACGGCCTTCAGCCATCTGGACCCTGCCGCCATGAACGCGGAGCGGGTTTCGATGCTGGCAGCGAGGTGGAGCGTGGATCCGGCAACCATTGACGGGCGCCGCTTAAAGCCCGGACAGGGTATTGCGGGCGAAATCTCGCGGCAGCGGATTCATTAAAAGCCCTCGACAGTTTCAACGGACTATTCTAAAGGATTACCTATGTCACTGGACATGGTAGTAGATGCTTACCCGAAAGAAATCATCCTCAAGGACGGTTTCAAATCGACCCTGCGCCCCCTGGACGTTTCAGATGAACTTGCATTTCACGAATTTTTTCTCTCGGTGCCGACGCAGGAAAGGATGTTCATCAAGCATCGCGTAACCGAACCTGAAGTGATTCGCGATTGGTGCCGCAACATTGATCTCGGGCGCAACTTCCCGCTGTTGGCGGTTGCGGATGGCCGGATCCTTGCGGACGCGACATTGCATCAGCAACTTGGCGGCTGGAAACGGCATATCGGGCGCGTGAGCGTGCTGGTGCATCCGAAGTTCCGGGGCCGCGGCCTGGCCAAAGCAGTGATTACCGAGATCATTGAAGTGGCGCGATCATTGGGCCTGGAAAAGGTGGAGGCGGAATTTATCGGCGGCCAGGATGCCGCGATCAAAATGTTTGCGCTGCTGGGTTTCACCACCCTGGCAAGGCTGCCGGATTATGTGAAGGACATGCAAGCCG
>DASWRJ010000266.1:0-2757 GCA_036403255.1 Verrucomicrobiia bacterium | reverse complement strand
TCGCTCTCCGTCTATGACAATGTGCGGGTCGCTCTCCAAATGCATCTCAAGGGCGGCTTGCGGCATGCGATAATGCGGGCGAAATCTTTTTACAAGGAGGAAGGAGCTGTTGAAAAAGAGGTCCTCGAAATTCTCGATATCTTCCAGTTGACGCGCTTTCGGAATTCTTTGGCTCGCAATCTTCCTTACGGCGACCAGCGGCGTCTCGAGATTGTCCGCGCCCTGGCCACCCGGCCTAAATTGCTGCTGCTCGACGAACCGGCGGCGGGCATGAATCCGACTGAAAAGCTTGAGCTGATGCGCCTCATCCAATTTATCAAAGACAAGTATCGCATTGCCGTTCTCCTGGTCGAACATGACATGCAAGTTGTGATGGGCATCTGCCAGCGCATTGCTGTGCTCGACTACGGTGTGAAAATCGCAGAGGGCACGCCGGGGGAAGTGCGCAAAGACCCGAAAGTGATCGAGGCGTATCTCGGCGAAGACCACTTGGACTCGGCCCAGGCTTCATCCGCTTAAAAACTGCGCCATGCTTGAACTAAAGAATCTGAACGTAAACTACGGCGCGATAAACGCGCTGAAGGGCATTTCCCTGCGCGTGGACCAGGGTGCCATCGTTACGCTGATCGGTTCAAACGGCGCGGGCAAATCAACGACGCTCAAAAGCATTTCCGGCCTGCTGCGTCCCAAGAGCGGGGAAATTTTGTATCAGGGCCGGAACATCTCTGGCCTGGCGCCACACGTGATTGTCAAAATGGGGCTTTCCCAAGTGCCCGAGGGCCGGATGGTGTTTGCAAACCTGACGGTGCTGGAAAACCTCAAAATGGGCGCCTACCTGCAAACCGATAAGCAAATCATCCAGCACGAGCTCGAATATGTGTTCAGCATCTTTCCCCGTCTGAAGGAGCGCATAGGCCAATTGGCCGGAACGCTCTCAGGCGGCGAACAACAAATGCTCGCGATTGGCCGCGCGCTTATGGCCAAGCCAAAATTTCTGATGCTGGATGAGCCCTCGCTGGGCATTGCCCCGCTGCTGGTAAAAACCATTTTCGAGAAGATCGTGGAGATCAATAAGCGGCACGGGATTACCATTCTCCTGGTGGAACAAAACGCCAACCTCGCCCTCCAGGTTTCTCATTATGGGTACGTGCTTGAAACAGGCGAGGTCACTGTGCAGGACACAGCCGAAGCTTTGCGCAAAAACGAACAGGTGAAGAAAGCCTATCTGGGCGGATGATTTAGAATTTGGACTGAAAACCCCGGGCGCGAACTTTGCAACTGTTAGGGCTGAGTGGTATCGAAATAATGGGCGCTGTTTTTAAGCATGTTCCTCACCTGCTTATCAGAAAGACTTTCCACATGGCCGTCAATGAAGCTGAGATTGACGCGCCCAAGGTGAATCGTGAATTGGCCATTCACAGCGGTGCCGAGGGGATAGAAACTCGCGTTATTCATCGTTTTCGGATCCTCATTTACGAGCAGGACTTTTTCCGACGGATTCACCACCGTGGTGTGGAGCACGCCTTTTTCGGGAACGGGATCGGATGTCGGCGTTGGTTTTACACCAGGGTTTAGCCAGCCATTCATGCTGTAATTCACGCGCAACCTTTCACCCAGCTTGCCCGTGCTCGGACAGCGATAGACGGGATAGGTATTGTTAAGCGAAGCTTTGTCGTATTTATCAGGTTCCACTCGCGGCAGCGTAGTCACGTAGGTGTAAACGGAACCTGCATCCGCGCGGAAACCAAAATCAGGCGCTGTCCAGGACACAGGGTTGAAAGGATTGATGGCACTTTGGCCGCCCCAAACCCAATCAGGCTCCAGATTGCGGTTCACATCACCTGGCCATGGGAAGTAAAAGTCATTTTCGTCGGTGTAGAGTTGGATGCCCAAAGTGACCTGGCGCATGTTGCTTTTGCAAAGAGTGGCGCGTCCATGCTCCTTCGCATTGTTCAAGGCAGGCAGGAGCAATGCGGCGAGTATTGCCACAATCGCGATCACCACCAGAAGCTCGACTAAAGTAAATGCACCCACCGGAACCGTCTTTCGAAGCTTCCGCAGCGACCCATTTGTTTTCTGGTTTTGCATGCGTATTACGGCTGGGCTAATTGGGCTATCTAAGAATTAGCGGATTAATGCCGTTCTGGCAAGCCTTTTCCCAACCTCATTTTCCTGAACGCGACACGCGGACGTGGCCGCCTAAGGGACAAGCAGCATTGTAACAAATGGCTGTAAATTAGAAGGTTGTGGCGGGATAGCCGGTATGAACTGCGCGCAGGTATCCATTTCCGGTTGGCACATAGGGCATTCACCCACTGCCCAGAGGGCTATCCCCACTTGTGACAAATCATCTTCAGGGGTTTGTTAAACCAGGACAGGAAAAGAAAGGTAGATCATGAAAATATATCTGTTTATCGCCCTCACCAGCTTGTCGCTTGTCGGATGCGCCAGTAACCGCGGCGGCTATTCCAATGACACGTATTATCGCGGCGGTATTGGGAATGATGCCGGTGTTTTGCAGGGTGCCGCCGACGAAAACACATTTCGCGGAAATATCGGGGGTCCGCCTCCGGAAATTAATACGAGCCGCCCTCCACCATTGTACCTGCCGGATGGGGAAATTCTCCAGTAGCTGAGTTTCAGATCAATTCCTTCGACTTCCAGAGGGCCGCAAGGTCCGCTGGAATTTTATTTTTGCGTCAAGCGCTTCCAGACACGCAATGCCTCAGTGGCGCTCCAGGCTTGCGCGTCACAGCC
>DASWRJ010000265.1:0-3888 GCA_036403255.1 Verrucomicrobiia bacterium | reverse complement strand
GTGGAAGGCTCGATTGGTCGCTCGTCAAAGTCCCTAAAATCTTGCGCGTGAAGGATGAGCGCGTGAGCGCCGCCGGGATCAATCCGGAAGCAGGCGCAGTTCTTATTGCTGACGTCTATGATATGGCTACCTGGAAACCTGTCGCTGGTGCAAAGCTGTTAGTCTCCATGATGACCGAATCCGCCCCAAATCAAAATTTAGGTTACAAATTGCTTAGCCAAACTTCGGCGGATAACTCGGGTCACGCGCAAGTTGAAAAACTTTCACCAGGACGATACCGATTCGCAATCGCGGCTGATGGGTATGCGACCCGCGCGATTGGCTATGAACAGTTCAACGGAGCTGCTTTGCGCAAATACACTATTTACCTCAGTCGCGTCAGCGATATTCACGGCCGAGTGGAGGACGCCGACGGAAAACCAATTTCTGGCGCGAAAATTCGCACCAGCGGGATTATGGGCATTGATGGGCGCGGCTATGAACTTCCGGAAAGACCCGAGGTGAAGACCGATGCGGATGGTGAGTTTACGATTTCAGGTTTGCCAACCGGCTATGGTCAGCTTTGGGCCAGCGCCACCGGCTATTACTTTGGCGACATTTTCACCATCCATGATTTACCCGCCAAAGATGTAGTCCTCAAAATGACCCGGGCCGGAAAAATTAAAGTCACAGCCACTGATAATTCCGGAACTCCGATCAACAAACTTGGCAAGGCCGAACTCATGGTGAACGTGGAACCGAAAGAAGGTTCCAAAATTGGTTCATGGGGCGGCAGTGCTACTATTCATCCAGATGGCACTTATGAATTTACCGATGTGCCACCAGGCGAATATCGACTGAACGTTCGCCCTAATCCATACAGTGAGAAGCAGCCGTCTCCCGAAAAACTAATCACGCTTGCTCCCGGCGTTTCAACGAATGTCACTCTGAGATTTCACTGACAGAAGAGGCAAACCAGCGTTGACATGCTTCTTAAGACAACCCCGGCACTTCCCAGCCCTTCCGGTAAGCGCGCCGCACATATTTATTCGCGTCTTTCACATTCGTAAACTTCAGTCTCTTCGCGTTCCAATCCAATGTGGTATGCGGAAACCTCGACGCCACGCTCCCTAGCAAAACCGCCTCCGTGAGCGGCCCTGCGTAATCGAAATTCGCGGAAGTTTTTCCTTTGCCCTGCACCGCTTTCACAAACTGATGCCAATGATTTTCGCCCTGCACGTCTGGCGCTTTGAAATCCACAAAATTTTCCACCGGCAAGAGAATCGGCCGCGCAATGTGTGGCAGCACCATCACTCCTTTCGTGCCAAGAAAGACCGATCCCTGATCCGGAATTTTTCCGCCGGCGCTCTGCACAATTTCGGCCGGAGGCTTCTGCGAACCATCATACCAGGTCACAGCGACTGTTTTGCCGTCCGTGAATTGGGTTCCGGGAAAAACGTAATGGATGATGGCGTCCGTTGCCCAGGAATGCTCGTTCGGTGCAGCGCCTTCGCTCCGCACACTCAACGGCGCGGTCAATGCCAGCGCCTTGAAAACCGGATCGTATATGTGACAGCCCATATCCCCGAAAGTTCCTGTTCCAAAATCGAGCCGTTTGCGCCAATTGGCCGGATGATAATAGCCATTGCCTAGAAATGGCCGAGTGGCGCAGACACCCAGCCATAAATCCCAATTAAATCCTTCCGGAACCGGATCACTGCGGTCCGGTTTGGGCATATTGTCGCCCCACTTCTTGCTGCTCCAGGTATGGACCTCTTTGATTTTCCCAATGGTTCCATCTTGCACCAGCTTCACGGCCAGCCTGTATTCCGTACTGGAATGAATTTGAATCCCCATTTGCGTAACCAACTTTTTCTTGCGCGCCATTTCCGTTAGCGCGCGCGTTTCGTAAATATCGTGCGTGAGCGGCTTTTGCCCGTACACATTTATGCCCCGGCGCAGTGCGGACATTCCGATGGGCCCGTGCATGTGGTCAGGCGTTGAGACGTTGACTGAATTTAAATGCTTCTCCTTATCCAGCAAAACTCGCCAGTCAGTGTAGATTCGCAAGTCAGGCCACTTCTTCAGCAAGTCGTTCGCACGCGCAGGCTCGATATCAGCAACTGCCACCAAATCCACATCCGGATGGCTCGTCATCGAGGTCAGGTCGGCCCGCGCCATTCCGCTCGCGCCAAAGCTGGCGTGTAGCACTCGGTTTGAAGGCGGTGCTGAAAAAAGCCTGGGAACAAAAAATGGAAATGCCAGGGACGAGACAAGCGTCCCTTTGATAAAGGATCTCCGTGTGGTCAGTCGTTTAGGATTCATACCCAAGAGCGACGCAATGCAGCGATTACTTATTCGAGCCTTCGTAAAGCGATTCCACGACACCCTTGCCTTTGAAAGTCACTTTCCCTTAAGCTTTGGGATAAACTCATGTGCTGCAATGGCTGCATCTTTCTTGCCCTTCAAATAGTCATTTCGCTCTACATGAGTTTTTCCAGCCGCGGAGCCTCTGTATTTCCGGAGAAGCATTGGACAGTAATTGATCCTAATCGGGCGGGCCTTGTCACAGACAAATTGGAACTCTTCCAAAAGTTTGTGGGTGGCCGTGGTTGTATTATTAGACATGGGAATTTGGTCTTTACATGGGGAGATCAAACGAAAAGTTCAGACGTAGCGTCCGCTTTCAAACCTCTCCTGACCACACTTCTATTTATCGCAATTCACGAAGACAAAATTCCAAGTCTCGACAGCAAAGTCTCCGATTTTGAACCGCGGCTGAAGGAGCTAGGAAAAGATGCAGTCATCACTTGGCGTCATCTGGCCAACCAAATCTCCGGGTACGGTTTGACTGAGCATCCCGGCCGGGCCTATTCGTATAATGACTTCGCTCTGGCACTATACTACGACATTCTCATCGGCAAAGTCTTTGCATCGACCGGTGATGAAGTTCTCAGAACACGACTGGCAGAGCCGCTTGGATTTGAAGATCGCAATACATTTAATGCCTTTGGCCTCAGAGATCGTCCCGGCCGGTTAAGCCTATCCGTGCGCGACTTTGCCCGCTTCGGTTTGTTATACCTCCAACGCGGTAAATGGCGCGACAAGCAATTACTGCCACCGCAATTGATCGATCTGGCGCTTTCAAATCCGTTGCCGCCTCAGTTCCCGCTCACCACTGGCCACGAAGCCGCCATGCTGCCGAATCAGCGGAGCATCGGCGGCTCGCGTAATATCACGGCGGTAGGTCCAGGCTATTACAGCTTCAACTGGTGGCTCAACAAATCGAACGCCCTGGGGCAAAAATTATTTGTGGATGCTCCGACAGATACATACCTCGCCAGTGGTCATGGAGGCCAATCAGCACTCTGGATTTTTCCAGCCTGGGATATGATTGTTTCCTGGAATGACAGTCCAATTGACGATCATGACAAATCTCCCGGCAATCGCGATTCCAAATGCAATATGGCGATTCGCCTTCTCAAAGCGGCTCTTAAAAGCGAATGAAGCATAAGAGACCCTTGGACAACTTCCGCGCTCAAACAAATAACTCTCCTGGATTTTGATGCGCACTGAGAAATCGGCCCTTGTCCAAAACACTTTCCAAATTTCCCGCGCGCCAGCGCCGTAGCCGATAGAGCGTCCCAAAAGTAAAATCTGGCGCAGCTCCGCCCTGCCCGCCCACCAACTCTCCGCCCCGCCGTACATTATCCATCATCCAGGCCGGAAGCCGCACGTGATACGGATTTCGTCTGACCTCACCAACGTGAAACGAAAGCGCGGTGATTAAATCCACCAAATCACATTCGCTCGATTCCACCATTAAATTTGGTGTGTCCATGGCCCCCCAAAACTCAGTCTCAACCGCTAGACATTGGAAACTGGCCGGCATTTTCGCCAGCGCTTCCA
>DASWRJ010000264.1:0-2327 GCA_036403255.1 Verrucomicrobiia bacterium | reverse complement strand
CGTCGTCCGAGTTCGTTTTGAAAATCCCAAATTGTAAAACCAGCGAGCTCGCGTGCTTTGCCAAAGGACAGCTTGCCACGAGCGAACAGAGCGAAAGCCAACTCCTGCTTCAATTCCTCGGCATTCATGCGGGTTATTGAGGCTATATCAGCAGGAATCTCAACTATGACGGGTGTGGTTGGACTGCCCATGGCGAAAAACTACCCAAATTTCGACTCTATTACAAGTCCAAGTCAATTAGCGTGCTGTCTCCGACGCTTCAAACGCAGGCGCCGGCACCGGCACGGAACTAAAGCTTCGCCACATATGCAGCGGCAACAGCCCCAATCCAATAAGCCCGAGCTGGCTGACGACAAACGCCAGGAGCAAATGAAATGTCCCTTCCGTGAAGCCGTAGGAGTGCAGCCCGATTTCGAGCATGTTCACACCAAACCACGACCAGCTTGTGACGATGTTGCCGACCACCGCCATATTCGCCAGGCCGCGCTCGCGGACCAAGCCACCCCAGCGCGCATGCAGCACCAGCGCATTCCAAAGCACAATTATCAGCGCGCCGTTTTCCTTCGGGTCCCATCCCCAAAACCGGCCCCAGGATTGATCGGCCCAAATGCCGCCCAGCACCGTTCCCACAAAGCTGAAGAGAGTGGAGAAGCACAGGATGCCGTAAATCATGCGCGTGAGCGATTTGCGCAATGGCGCGTCCAGCGCGGAACTGAACACACCGCGCACAATGTAAATGATACCCAAAAACCCCGCCACAAAGGTCGAGGCGTAACCCAGCGTAACTACCACGACATGCGTCGCCAGCCAGAAATTGGTGTCGAGCACGGCGCGCAACATGATCAAAGTATCGCCGGTTAAGCTAAGATGATGCGCGATGATCAGCGTCAGAAAACCAATGGCTGAAGAGACCACCAGGCCGATTGAGTTTTTCCAGAATAGTTCCAGCACCAGACCCAGGATGGTCGCACCCCAGCCAATGAAGATGGCCGAGGAATAAAGATTCGTCACTGGGGGACGGCCCTCCAGGAACATCCGGAACAGCAGGCCGAAGGTGTGCACCACCAGCGTCAGTAGCACCAATTTAAAAGCCGCATCGCGCAGCCACTCCCACTCCAGTGGCTTCATCCAATACACCAAAATCATTATGAACGCGGCCACGTACATAATCATGGCTTTGTAAAATGGCTCGAAGAAATTGAAGAACTGCTCGTGACGCGTTTTCGCGGTCTGCTTCGGAAAGCTTTGGTCGAGAATCGATTGGTAATTTGCAACTGCCGCATTGAAGTCGGCACTTTTTCCCGCGCGGTAAGCATTTGCCATTTTGTGATAAGCAAGGATGGCGTAATGAAAATCACCGCCCGATCGGGCGCTCTCCATCAGCGACTCGGTCACGCGCTTCCAACCTTCTTTCGGCTTCTGCAAATTTTGCGTGGGAACAATCAGCGGCGTTTCGATATGCTCCTTGAGCCATTCGAGCGCGGGTTCATCATATTCCTTATCATCAAGCATGGCGAGGTAGGCCGTCCGCCCTGTTTCAACTTTCTCCATGAATTTTTTCGTGGCCTCTTCCATGTCCGGCGCGGCAACGGGTTCCAACGCTTCACGCAGACGCGCGTAAGTGGTCTGCGCATTCCAAAAGTTTAAGACGGCATGATCGTAAGGCCGCATTTGCGACTTGTTTTCTTTTTCAAGCTTGGTGGCCCGCGCGGCTTCGCGTTTCAGGTCGGCGAGTTTCGGAGCAAATTGGTTCCAGGAGAAATGTTTGCCATCGAGATGAGCTTTTGGATTCGGCACATCTGGCAGAGCCAGCAAACTTTTTAGCTCCGAATTATCAATGCGAAACACCGGCCAGGCATCGGCTTCCTCGGGCTTGATCATTACCGTCAGAATCCATTCGATGGCAGGAATGATCTTTGGACTCTGGTACCATTCTTTCCACGGTTCCAGATTCGCAGCCTGCTTTTCGCGTAGTTGCAAAAGTGTATTCCGCGCCAGCGAGTCAATCGGCTGCAAGCGCCCGCTTGATATCACTGGCAAGCGCCCAAAAGCTTTATAAGCCCACTCCTTGTCTTTCGGCATGCGCAGCGACCCAACCACCCAGGCCGCGAAAATGCCTGCAATTATCCAGGGAAGCCATTTTTTCATTTTGCCCTCCGTTTAGTTATAAATCCGATCAGGTGCATGAGAAACTGAATGACCATCCCGCCGCCGACCATCATGCAACCAGCATAAGGAGTGAGCCAGCCTGGATTACGCACTACTTGCAGCGTGCTGGATCCGCGATTGCTATCCAATTCGTCCCGCCCCATTTGATATTGGTAAAA
>DASWRJ010000263.1:0-4312 GCA_036403255.1 Verrucomicrobiia bacterium | reverse complement strand
CGGACGAGCGGACGCATTTACAAAATCACTTACGGTGAGCCGAAAGCTTCCAGCGCATTTGAGCTGCGCACGTTGAGTGACGGTGATTTGGTGAAGCTGCAAACGCACAGGAACGAGTGGTTCGTGCGGCATGCCCGACGCATTTTGCAGGAGCGCGCGCTGGTTGGCAAACTGGAAGCGAGCACGCGCCCTGCCCTGTTCAAATTGCTGGAATCCAATATTGGTGTACCGGCCCAGCTCCGAGGATTATGGGCATTGCATGTGACCGGTGGCTTAAGTGAAGAGCAACTAGTGGCGCTAACCTCGCACCAGAGCGAATTCATGCGCTGGTGGGCGGTGCAATTGCTGGTGGAAGACAGAAAAGCATCGGCCACGGTGCTGAAACGCTTTGCGGAGATGGCAGCGCGGGATGGTTCGCCATTTGTGCGGCTGGCGCTGGTTTCGGCATTGCAGCGGCTGCCGCTTCAGGAGCGATGGCCGATTGTCACCGCCCTGGCGATGCACCAGGAAGACAGTAGTGATGCAAATCTGCCTTTCATGCTTTGGTATGCGCTTGAGCCGATGGTCCCGGCGGATTACGCGCGTAGCGTGCAACTAATGGAACAAACAAAAATTCCGCTGCTGCGCCAGTTCATCTCGCGGCGCATTTCCGAGAGCTACATGGCTGCGAAATAGTTCGGCGGTTTCCAGAATTGATTTTAATCGCAAACGGGCAGCCAGACACGGAAGATAGCGCCTTTCTGGACCTCGCTTTCGACTGAGATCGAGCCATTATGCTCTTCGAGGATGCGCTGCGAAATGGGCAAGCCAAGCCCGGTGCCGTTTTCTTTGGTGGTGAAAAACGGATCAAAAAGCCGGTTGAGGAATTCCGATTGGATGCCGTAGCCGGTATCAGAAATACTGACGAGGATGAACGTTTCGGAATCGCCGCGGCGCGAGCCGTTGTTTTCCGAACGGATGGTGAGATTACCACCCTGCGGCATGGCTTCGAGGGCGTTGGTCAGGAGATTGACGAAGACTTGCTCGAGTTGAGCTTCATCACCGAGGACCAAATCCTGATCGGCGCGCCAGATTCGTTCGCAATGAATGCGTCCGAGTGAAAATTGATGGCGCAGCAGGCGGAAGGAATGATCGAGCACTTCGTGCAGACGCACAGGGCGGAGACGAGCGGCGCGGGCCGGGCTGCCCAGCCGCATCATGCGGCTGAGGATCCCCTCGATGCGCGTCAGCTCGCGCTTGACCATATCGACCAGTTCGGGCTCGGAATTTCTTTCCGCGATCAGTTCGACGCAGGTCTTGACCGGCACGAAGGCATTTTTCATTTCATGGGCAAGACCAGCCGAGAGCGAGCCAAGGCTGGCGAGGCGATCGAGCTGGCGCATGGTTTCATCCAATTGCAACGCCGTCGTGAGTGCCCCTGCTTCGGCGGGTGGGCGAAGCTTGGGGAGAATGTGAAACGTCGCCGGCGAATTGGGAAAGCCAGGAGGCCGATGAGGTTCCAGTAGCCGGGGGTTTTGTGCTGCATCCATGCGCGCGTAATCCTTCCAGGTGAGTTAAGTTGAGGAGTAGAACGTCCTGCTGAGGACGATGACGAAAAGGAACCCGTTTGCTCGAACGGCTTTCATCTGGCTGCGAGCATACCGCCAGGTAAACGCACAAAACAAGGAAAAAAGAAGGGCGCAAATTGCGCCCCTGTGAAGATCACCAGAACCAGCTGCGATTAGAAATGGTAGCCGACGGACAAAGTCGCGGCGGGAATGAAGAACTGATATTTGCCGTCCACTCCCGTTTTGCTGCCGGTGACAGTATTGTACGGACCAGTGATGAGCTGGCCAGCCAGGGCCCAGCGCCAGTGCTCACCGCGATTGCCGAAGCCGATGCTGCCCGTGTGCAAATCGGTGTCGGGCACGGTCGGATTATAGAATTCATTGCGCGTGGAGTTTTCGCTGAAAAAATATCCGGCGCTCACGAAATAATTTTTGGGCAACTGGTAGGTGGCGCCAAATTCGTAGAAGAAACTGGAGCGCCAATTGAGCGGGAGAACGAAATCACCCACGATAGTGCTCTTGAAAGGCACGGAGTCCAGGCGACTCCAATCGGTCCAATCGATGTCCGCCTCAATGTTCCACTTCTCAGTCGGGCGATATGAAATGCCGAAGCCAACCGTTTGCGGATATTTAACTTTGGCGGAACTTTTAGTTGTCCCTTTTAAAAACGGAGAAGTGCTCTCGGTGGTGCCGTGATAATCCATGGTGCTCTGGCTGCGATAATTTAAACCGAAAGACCACTGGTCGTGCGGCTGCCAGAGGATGCCCGCGTTGAAGCCAATATCAAAATCATCGCCGCGGAAAATAAACTCGCCACCGGGCACGGCCGCGTTGCGCAGCTTGAGCTTGGAGTAATTGAACATGGGGCCAGCGGCAATCGTGAGCGTGGGGTGCGGTTTGTAGGCGATGACTGGATTTATGGAAATAAACAGAAGGCGGCCCTCTTCCGCGACGTTCGCAAAGGAGACTGAGTTTGGCCATTGCAGGCCGAGACCATACGGGGCGTAAACGCCGAGTCCATAGGAGAGCTTCGACTCTTTGGGAGTGAACGCATAATAGAGCTGCGGCACCGGCTGCATCTCATAATCAGTGTGGGTCTTGGTTTGGTTATGAGTGGTGTCAACGAAGGTGGAGTCGATTCCGAAATAGTTCAGGACGCCAAGTTCGATGTTGTGTCCCGGCAATTGCGAAATGCCCGCGGGATTGTAATACAAAGCGGAAGGATTATTGGCGGTGGCAGCGAAAGCATTACCGCGCGCGATCGCTTCGGCATCCTGGTTTGGAATGCGCAAGCCAAGCGCCAGCACGGAAGCTGGGACCAGCAGGCTGGCCGCCGCTAGCGCAAGGAAAGATTTTTGAATCGATCGCACCACTGCTTTGTTCAGGGTCATTTTCATTATATCAGTGAGTTTTAACGTGGGTTGCACAGCCGGAACGTTCCTAAGCCGTTAACACAAAACCACGCGATTGCTTTCTGAGCAGTTCATAAGCCAGACCAAATATCCGGCAAATAGCTCGTCCAAAAGTGAAGGTCACAGTCAAAGAGGGACCGAACGCAGCAGTGGACAAAAACGCCTCCGGGGAGTTTTTGCCTTCTGGGAAAGGAAATTTGTGCCGGTCCATGGCAGCTCAAGCGGACTATCGATCAAAGATAATATGTTCTTCGGTGAAGAACACGGAGCAGTTTGGCAAATCGCAGAATCGGGCTTCGTCTTCGGCCAGCAGACGATTGGCCTGTTGCCCTTCAGGGGTGCCGAGGGCGGCGATAAGGTCCTCGGGTTTGTCCCACCACATTTCGGTGATGCCGTCATAGGCTGGCTTGGTGCCGCGTGGCTGTTGGGCGTAAATATTCAGCTCAGAATCCAAGGTATGGCTTTGGATATATTTGCGGGCCTTGAGAGTTTCAGCGTATTTCCGAACGAGCGGGCCGTGGTTTTCGAGCCAATATTTGCGAAAGGCCTGCTGGGAAAGGCTGGGAAGGCGGCGAACGCAATAGACAAATTTTAGCATAAAATAGTCTGCTCTGTTCAGGTTTACTTCGGTGCTCGGGCAAAGCCTATCGGAATCCGAGTAAATCTGTCCAGCCTGCGCTGCTAAAGCTTGGTTCAGCGGCAAAAATGTCCTAAACAGGGTGAGCACTGGATTAATTGACCCGTTTAGACGAATGGGCACGATTATTGCGCAGAAATGATTGAGCTTAATGAGTAATGCTGCTTTGGATTTCTCCGAAGGTGGCGGGCAGGCAGGCGAAAACGCCAACCTGGCCAGTTTTCTCACGTCCAGCGGGCAGGAACTACAAGGCATGGTGCTGCGCTTAACCCGGCAACTTATCGCCTTTGAGGTGTATGGCCAGACCATCCTGCACGTGTCCGAGGTCTTGGGTGACTTTAAAATTCAGCATCATCATCGGCCAATCTTCTCCGGCAAAGCGACGCTCACCAGTGTGGTGCACACCGGGGCGATCCTGGTTTGTGAAGCGATGCTGGACGACGGCTGGCTGGATGTGGACCTGTTCAATTTGCAGAAACCCAACCAGGTAATCGCTGCAGGGTTTCAGGAATTTCTAGCCAGATGGGAACGATTCCAAAAAATAGTGCCCGAGTACAAGCTGGTCGTCAGCGACATGCAGAGCTTTTTGCTGGAGCTGCGCCAATGGCTCGAGCAGATGGAACTGGCGGTGCGCAGTTTGCCAACGGGTGATCGCAACCGCTTTGAACGCGAACTGGTTTCGGAGCTTATGCAGGCCGCCACGCCGGCAGTCAGCA
>DASWRJ010000262.1:0-3718 GCA_036403255.1 Verrucomicrobiia bacterium | reverse complement strand
CGGCGCGAGTAAAATGCCCGCGCTGGTGATAAACACGATTCCACTGAACAAGGCATAAAAAGAAGCGAAAAATTTGGCAGCATTCGTCTGGAGCGGATTCACCGGGCCCATGCCGGTCAAGATCATCGCGGCGTTGAGCACGGCATCCACCCAATCAAGTCCAGCGATGAAGTGATAACCGAGAATGCCCAATCCCCACGATGGCAGGACAAATGTCATCGCGATGGCAATGCTCCGGACCAAGCGCAAAAAAAATCTGTGCTTTGGCAAAACCGGCTCGTGTTTATGTTCAAACATTTTATTTCGTGGGGTTTGCAGCGGTGCCTTTATTTAGCCAAACATCAACGCGCGGCGCTTCCCAATTATAAGGCTTGTCGAGTATGTCCAAACTGCCGTCGCCATCCAAATCGGCGACGCGGGCTTCGTGAAACCCGATTCCTTTGCTGAACTCGATTTTCCGAAAATGTCCCTGGCCATCACCATAAAAAATCCAGGCGGTAGCATTGGGATAGTCCGGGTCCGTCCTTTTTTCGGTCCACTTGGCCATTTCGGCGCAAAATATATCCAGGTTACCGTCACCGTCGATATCACCAATTTGCAAAGTGTGCCCGTGAATTACATTGCGACCCGCCAGATCGTGGCCGACCCAGGCTTTGGCGTCTTCGGGATCACCGGTGCACTCGAACCATTTCAGCGGCCCCACCCCGTCTCCGGGCGCGATTACGATTTGCGCGATGCGACCGGGCTTGAATTTGCCCGCAGCGATGCGCCCACCCATATCGGCGACTTTGATAGCTTTAAATTTGTTCCCCTCTTGATGCTTGAACCAATAGTTGCCCGCCAATAAGTCGATTTTTCCATCATCGTCCACGTCGTACGCAGACATGCCTTCGGCATAGCGCACGCTCCCTTCGCCTGCCTGGCCGGAAAAAATATCGGTGTAAGGCCACGGCTCGGTCAGGCGTGGGTCAACAGGAATTTCGGCCAGAAAAATGGTTTTCGCACCCTGGTTCCAAAAAGCGAGTTGCGATTTGCCATTGCCGAGGAAGTCGCCGAACGCCTGGTCATGATGCTGGGTTGATCCGGTTTTCTTTATGACGTGCCGTTTCCATGAAACTTTTGGATCATACTTTGGATACGGATTCTCCCACCACCAAAGCTCTCTGCTCTGCCAGTCGCCGCCGAAGACGATGTCGAGATCGCCGTCACCATCTATATCGAACACTGCGCCGCCGGCCTCGATGGTCAAATAAGATTGATCGATCACATACCGCATCCAGTTGGTTTGGGTGCGCCTGAACCAAACCAGCGCAGGCGCTTTTTGGCGAAAACTCAACACGAAATCGTTGAGCCCATTTTTATCAAAATCGGCCACGATACAGCCGGTTTGCTGGGTCGATTCTCCTGGAAGTGGCAAATCGCCATTCGTGCTCGAAAGATGTTCCCATTTGATCTCGGCGCAGTTTGAGGAAAAGCCGCACATCAAAAAGAGAAGACCAAACGCGAGAAAATGCCTTTTCATATCTGCTGTGGCTGAAGGATTGCCAATTCAACCGGGCAATGCAAGGCAATCGGGCACAACACAACCGAAGACCAGAGCCGCCTCTTTGTTTCGCAAGTGGAAAGCCGGCCAAAAGGCGGTATCTTAATAGAAGATGAACGCTGCGGGAGTTAGCATCTGGACAGTTGGACATTCCAATAAAACCATGGAGGCCTTTCTGCCCTTGCTCACTGGACACGGCATTCAATTTCTTGTGGATGTGCGTAGATTTCCAAGCTCGCGCCGGTATCCGCACTTCGGGAAAGAAGCACTGGAGCGAAGCCTCGAAGAACATCAAATCGGTTACATGCACTTTCCCGAACTGGGGGGCAAACGTCTCCCCCGCCCGGATTCGCCAAATTCAGCGTGGCAAAACCAGCAGTTCCGCGGTTACGCCGATTACATGGAATCCTCGGAGTTCCAGCGGGCGATTGAACATCTGGTTAATTTTGCGAAGCGCGAACGAACCGCGATCATGTGTGCCGAAGCGCTGTGGTGGCAATGTCACCGCGGGTTGGTTGCGGATTATCTGAAGGCGAATGGGGCGACTGTCCTGCACATCTTGAGTGCGACCAAGACAGAGGCGCATCCTTATACGAAGCCAGCGCGCATCATCGATGGGAAACTCTCCTACGCGCCTGCTGAACAACCACTGGACCCGCAACTTGCCCTGATCGATGCAAAAGATGGCCGGTAAAACCGAGACGCTTCCCCCCGGACGGAAAAAGCCGAGTTCAAAAAGCGGCGAACTCGTGGTGGAAGGCAAACACTTGCCGGTATCCAATCTGGACAAAGTTCTCTATCCACAGACTGGCTTCACCAAAGGCCAGGTGATCGATTATTATATTCGGGTCTCCAAATTTCTGCTGCCGCACTTGAAAGATCGCCCTCTTACTCTCAAGCGCTACCCGGATGGAGTGGAGGGCGCATATTTCTACGAAAAACGCTGCCCGCCCTATCGGCCGAAGTGGTTCAAGACAGCGCGAGTCTGGAGCGAGCGGCAGAAGGAGCCGATCGATTTTTGCGTGATCAACAATTTGCCCTCGCTGGTCTGGGCAGCCAATCTGGCGGACCTGGAGCTCCACACATTGCTCAGCAAAAGCCCAAATGCCAAGCGCCCCACCATGATGGTATTCGACCTGGACCCTGGCCCGCCTGCGGACATTCTCAATTGCGTGCGCGTCGCTTTTCTATTGAAGGAGATGCTGGAGCGCATGAAGCTAAAATCTTTTCCGAAGACTACGGGTTCAAAAGGGCTGCAACTATATGTGCCGCTGAACACACCGACGGGTTACGAAGCGACAAAACCGCTGGCCCGGGCCATGGCGGAGATTCTCACGCGCGGTTACCCAGACGAAATTGTTTTCGACATGAAAAAGGAATTGCGCACAGGAAAGGTGCTGGTGGATTGGAGCCAAAATGATTTCCATAAATCCACGGTGTGCGTCTATTCGTTGCGAGCAAAATCGTCACCCACCGTATCGACACCCGTGAGCTGGGAAGAATTGGCGAAGGTGCAGAAATCGAGAAAAAAGGAGCAACTGATTTTCGAGACGGAAGATGCGTTAGAACGGGTCGAAAAGATGGGTGATTTATTTGCGCCTGTCCTCACGTTGAAACAGAAGCTGCCGAAGTGGGACGCATTGGCGCTGGAGGATTTATCGACGTAAACCTTTGAGGGTTTTGCCTGATGGCGGCTGCGGGCTTCGCGCGGCTGCAAAATATTGCGAGTAAGCTTGGCGCAGGTTCTCGCGCCATTCAGCCACTGCTGAGCGGAAGTGGTCGGGGGAGGCAAAACCGCACCGGATGGAAACACGTTTGAAGGCCGCAGGATCGGTAGGCAACACAGCTTCGCCCTCGAAACTCCAGCGGCGCAGGATGCTTTCGATGCGGCGCAATTCGCGGTAGCTGGCCAGAAGTTTTTCGGCAGGGTCGGGCGGTAACACTTTTGCCGCCTGCATTCGCAATAATGCACGCAGAGTGTTAGGTTCAGGCCAGCCACTTTCCAGGCACGCGGCCTGGGCCAAAAATTCGGCATCCATTAGCCCGCCTCGGCCGGTTTTGATTGCAAGCGCATCCTGCCCGGCAGGCGTGCGTTCCAGTTCGACGCGTTCGCGCATACGGGCGATTTGCGCTTTCCAGTCGGGCCATTTTTTTGGCGCTGCTTGAACGAGGTTT
>DASWRJ010000261.1:0-3544 GCA_036403255.1 Verrucomicrobiia bacterium | reverse complement strand
CAATCTCATCGATCGCCTTCGTTTACACTACGTGGTGGATTTCCTTTATTTTTACCTGGTGCGACGCGATGGGAATGAAGCTGGTTTCCCCGCGTTCAACGTCGCCGATAGCGCCATTTGCATCGGGGTCGGCTTATTGTTTATTTTGTCCTGGCAAAATGAACCCAAAGCCGCCGCAACGACTGGAGAATAAATTCAACTCGTAATCCACATTCGCTCTCGCGCAAATTAGCAGGAAGTCAGCCGAAAAATGTCCGCCCGTAACGAAACTTTCACCATCGAGGTCTCTCGTCCCGGAGAACGGTTCGACACTTTCCTGCGCGAGCGCTACCCGGCTATTTCGCGCGGCACATTGCAACGGCTCATCGAGCAAGGCCACATCAAACTCAATGGCCAAATCGTCAAATCAACTCACCAACCGCGAGCCGGTGAGACGGTCGAGGTCACATTTCCGGAGCCCCGCCCCGCCCAGGCGCTGCCCGAGGATATTCCCCTCGATGTGCTTTACGAGGACGACGATCTTTTGGTGATCAATAAACCAACCGGTCTGGTCGTTCATCCGGCTTCGGGGAATGAAGAGCATACGCTCGTCAACGCCCTCCTGCACCATTGCAAAGGCCAGCTCAGCGGCATCGGCGGCGTGGCCCGCCCAGGGATTGTCCATCGCCTCGATAAAGAAACCAGCGGCTGCCTCGTCGTGGCAAAAAATGATGTGGCGCATCTGAAACTCGCCGATCAATTCGAGAAGCGCAGCGTCGAAAAGGTTTATCTCGCAATTGTCTGCGGCGAAATCCCCCGAATGTCCGGCGAAATTGAAGCTGCCATCGCGCGCCATCCCACTCATCGCAAGCGCATGGCCGTAAATGAAGGCGAAGGACGCGCCTCGCGCACCAGCTATCGCGTGTTGGAGCGCTTAAAAGGCTCGACGCTTATGGAAGCGCTCCTGCACACCGGCCGCACGCACCAGATTCGCGTGCATTTTCAGCACATCGGATTTCCCGTCGCGGGCGATTCGACCTATGGTGCAAAGAAAACCAAAGATTTAGCTGAACTGACTGGCTTCAGGCCCGCGCGCGTCATGTTGCATTCGCAAAAGTTGGTCTTTATTCATCCCCGAACCGAACAAAAGATTGCGTCCGAAGCGCCGCTCCCGGAAGACTTTCGCCAGGCACTCGAAGCGCTCAAGAAATAACCCTCACGGCGGATTCGCCAAGGGCGCGCGGACCTTGTGATCGGGAAATTGATCCTGCCGCGCTTGCCGCCAGTTGAGCCACTCGGCGTGCCCATCGGTATAAACGTAGTTGGCGCCTGTGTTATGGCGATTATAACGTATCCAGCCTTGCTCCCCGTACGGCCCTGCTCCCCAGCGCACCAGCGCCGCTTCGCCTACCCACGTGTCGTAATCATCCTGCTCAATGCTGCCATACTCAGAATTATCTGGAGCATTCAAAGCTTCGGAGTTTCTTTCCGAGAACATGATGATATTTGGATTGCTCAATCCATCGATTACCTCTTCCGTCGCAAAGCCCGGCAACGCTCCTTCCAAAGCATACCGCGCGGACTTATGAGTGAATATTGAGTTCAACAAGTAGCTTGCCATCGTCAGGTTGCCAGATTGCGCCTGCGCAAGTTCCGAGCCAGGCGGTGGACTTTCACTCGTCGCAAGGATCGCGCCGTTATACTCATTTAGATCGTGCGCCAAAAATCGCGAGCGTGCAGTCGGATCGCCCGCGCAAAAAGCCACTTCACGGTTTTGCAAATACCGCTGAAACAAGATCACCCATGGCTTTTCAGCCTGGCTATTGCCAGAACCACCTCCGCTCACACCGGCAATGGATTGCGGCAAAGTGTCCACTTGCGTCCCATCATCCAGCACCCATCCCTCGTGATGATGAAACAGCCCACCGTCGTTGTCCTGCATATACAATCGTGCGGCCAGCCCGATCTGCCGTTCGTTCGAGAGACATGTAATTTGCCGCGCTTTTAATTTCGCGCGCGAAAGGGATGGGAGCAGCAGCGCGGCCAGCACCACGATAATCGCGATCACCACCAGCAATTCAACGAGGCTAAAAGCCTGCCGAGTTGCACAACTATTCTGCCGCATGTCTCTCATTATTCGGTCGGTGACTTTCATCGCAAGTCTTAATCTTGGGTGGGTTTGGCTGCGGGCGGCCCGGCCAGTGGATCGCGCCCGCAGCCTGGTTGCGGAACAATTATTACGGTGCAGAACCATGGTGCCCGTGTGTGCGCCCATTTTGGGGGGTCGCTGCATAAGGGAACACCTTGCTGTAACCCATATCGTTATGGTCCACAAAATCGCCAGCAGGCCCATTAATCACTGGCGGGCTGCTCCGCAGGTCACTGATCACTGCCGTCACACCAATATCAATCACATCATCTCCAAAGCGCCGCCCATTCGGCCAGCCGCCTGGGATCGTGCCATTCCCAAAGCCCGCCTGGATTGTACTGATCAACACGTCCCCTCCAAAAATGCTCAAGCGCGAGAAACCTTGATCATCCGGGTTCGCGGGATTAGCCGCGCCGCCACCTGCCAGCCGCGCTGGACCTGTCGAGAGATCGATCTTGATTAGATCGGGAATAAAAATTCCGGCCAAATCGGTTCGATTCGTTTCCACGGCAAAAGTCGTCCCAAACACAATGGCATTCAAAAGCGCAGCCAGTTCCGGCCTCAAGGCGTACTTTGTGAATAGTTCCTTGTCATCACTTGGGCTGCTGCGGTTGTATCGATCTTTGTCCGCAATCGCCACAAAGGCCTCGCAAAAAAGCGGGTTCCCCTGGCGCCCAACCTGCACATATTCCTCCTTATTTTTATCATCGGACGGATCTTCCCGCAGCACATGAATTTTGCGGCGGCTCGTCGTGGCATATACGCCAGCGATTTGGGAGGCCCCGCCGAGTTCATCGAGCGGAATATTCAGCACGATGGCGTGGATATTAAATCCGCCCTGTGCGTCCTTGCCTGGCCCTCGCAATTGCAACAGGTCGAATATCGCTTGAATGTCGCCGTAGAATCCGTCATCACGCTGCCCGGCGAACGCGAGATAACCTTTGTTCAAATAAGCAATTGCCTGGCTCGTGTAATGGTCCAGATCCGCGGCTGTAGCTACACCTTCTTTCGCTGGGTTCTCGCCGTTGTCGCCCTGGTTGTACAATGGCGTCGCGATACCCTGATTATTCGGCGGCACAACTCCTTCGCCCAGCACAGTCTTTTTATCTTTGTGATGATCCACCTTCGTCACGGTATAATGCTGCGTCAAATTCTGTGCCGCATCGTCCACGTCCTGAATTACGCCGATGAACGACTGTAATATCGTCCGCTTGGTTTTGTAGCTCGTCTTAAATTCAAACTGGTAACTGACGGTCGGCCGTCCCTTCGAGACATCGTCGCCTGTTGCCACGTGGATTTCGTAAAGCACGTTATCATCAAAATTATATTTGTTCGGTCCGACTCCCGGCTCTTCGAAAGGATAAACGGTCAGTGCAGTCGTTAAATACTTTGCGCCGTAGTAATCCGTGCGAAAGG
>DASWRJ010000260.1:0-3337 GCA_036403255.1 Verrucomicrobiia bacterium | reverse complement strand
CATGTCCTCTTTCGTCGCGAAATGCTCCACGATCCGAGCGCCAATCAATCCATAAGCATAATCGTTTGTGAACGAAGCGTAATCCGCCTTGAGCAGTCCGCGTTTATGAAACATCAGCAGCGGAAATCCAAATATGCGGATCTCATAAGCCGCCAAGTCCGTGAGGCGCGGTGCGTATGGAAACGGTTTTTTGAGCTCTTTGCCGGCCAGACTCGAATGCGAGAGCCGCGCAATCGTGTTCAACACCGCTCGCACATCCACCGTCACGTTCAAATATTGCAACCACGCCTCCTGCGCCCCATGACCTTCGCTCAAGTCTTTAAGGGTCACACCGGAAAGCGGAGTCGCGACCTTCCCTCCTGCCAGAACCGCAATGATGTTCTTAATGCTGATTTCACCCGTGACGCTGAAATAAATACTATTGAAAACATCCCTCTGGAAACCGTCTTGCTCCGTCCAGCCGCTCACCTTTCCCGCGTCAGCCATTATGGCGAGCAGATTACTGACGCGCGCATCGATTTGCTGAAATTTAGGCAGGCGCAGCATGGCGCGAATGTCCTCCTCGCGAATGTGCTCCAGATAATCTCGCACTTCCTGGTCCGTGAGTTGCCGCGCCGATTTTTCAAGTTCAATGAAATCTGACTTTTCGAGGTAATGGATTGGCTTCGACTGCAGCTCGGGATGCTTTTCCTTCGCCGCCAAAATTTGGAATAACTCACGCATCTCCTTCACGTTCGGTATTTGTGGAATAAACCAGGGCGCGACTGCGGAGTTGTAACCAAGCCGGGCCGCTTCCCCAAGCGGGAACGGAAACAGCACCAATCCCGCCCCGATGTTTAATCCCGCGAAAATCGGCTCTGCAATCAGGTCCAGGTTGCTTTTGCGAACCGCAATTTCCTTGCGCCTCTTTTCGATGTGCGCGTTCAGCAAGCTAAACTTTGCCAGTGATGCTTCGCGGATCAACTCGGGTTCGCCAAACTCGACCACGTTCCAGCGCCGCACTTGCGCCTCCTTCAAATCGCGCACGCGCAACTCGACTGCGTCCTGCCCTGGAACAGGATTGCTCGCCGGCACGAGTTCCCCCGTGGTGCCGCGCACCTGAAATCCGCGCGCCTGCCATTCTCTGCCAGGTTTTTTGACGATTATCACCTGCAGATAATTGTCTTTGCCTTCTTCGATGACTCGGCGCTCGATTTCGCTCTCCCGATAAACGCGCACAGCCCGCGTGAATTGGTCCTGCTCGTTAACTTCAAATTCAAACGCCACGAATAAATCCTGGGCGTTGCGCGGCTGCTGCGGCATTTCCAGCATCGGCAGGCTGCCCGAGAAAACTGCTTCGCTGAGTGCTTCCCATTGGGCCTCCGCGTCGAGCTTGCCCACTTCATTGCGCGCGCTCAGTACCTGTTGTGCGGCAACTTGAATGCCCCGATGTGCGCGAAAACCCTGTTGCGTGAGGAGGGCAGCTTCGGCCGCGCGAAATGAGAACTCGACCCGGCGCGTAATTGGCTTTCGGTCCTCACTCGCAAATGTGAGCGTGAGAAAAGTTGGTTGCTCGTGCCTTTGTGCCTTGATCTGCGCCATTTCTGTCGCCGGAATGCGCCGTGCCGCGTGCCCCGGCTCCGGATAGGCCCAGACTTCCACCAGCGCCTCATGGTCCTGCGCGAAATCCAGCAGGGCTTGCAACGTTGCAAAGCGATTCGAGATCGCAAGGCTCGTTTCATTCGCCAGCGCTGCGACCCATTTCGCTTCCTTTTTCTCGCGAGTCAGCTCGCGATAATTCTTTTCCCGTTGCTGGCGCTCGGTTACCTCCGTTTCACTGACGTTCTCATAGTGATGCTGTACGGGAGGCAGTTGCGCGAAGATTTCTTCAACCTGCTTTTCGAACTCGGGACGAGTAGAGGTGGGGATCTGGCTAAAAAGCGGGGCAGGCCAAAGGCATAGCCAGACAAGAATTCTGGCTTTGGTCAGAAGAAATTTTACTTTGCGTTCCGTCGCCATCGAGAAAATGTCCCGAGCGACTGCTGCTAAATGCTCTGCTCAATGCGCGCGCGGGACTAATCCTGAACCAATAAATGCTCTAGCAAATTCGGTTCCAACCACCGGGATTTCAGGCACTTTGCAAGGGATACGAACGCTGCCACAAGAACAAAAGCCAAGAGAATTCGCATGAAAGGCTTAGAGGGAAAAAATTGCCGCTGAATTCTCGATTTGCGCGCATAAGCACACCAACTGGGCTCTTAATGAGTTTACCGGCCCAAAAGGCCCCTGGCCGAGGGATGGAAACCCACCGACTGACCACTCGCTGGGTCGCGCAAAAACCTAACCCAACGCCATCCAGCGTCAGGAGTTCTACTTTTGAATCTTATATTCAGCAGGATGCTGGACGTCATGAGGCAGGATGGCCCGGCCTTCAGCGCCAGCTTTTTCCCTGGGAATGCGCATTGAATAGAACGAGCGATAGACAAAGATCAGGGCAATCACGAAGAACACCACTCCAATCGTGTTCTTCATCCCTTTGTTGGTCATCGTGACCGCAATTTCCACAGCGAGCAACCCGAAGAGCGTGGTGAATTTAATCACCGGATTGAGCGAGACTGAGGACGTGTCCTTGAACGGATCGCCGACCGTATCGCCGACGACCGTTGCGGCATGCAGAGCCGTGCCCTTTTGCCGCATGTCCACTTCCACAACTTTTTTCGCATTGTCCCAGGCGCCGCCGGCATTCGCCATGAAGATGGCTTGGAACAATCCAAAGAATGCGATCGCAATCAGGTAACCAATGAAGAAGAACGGATCAAAAAATGGCAGGGCCAGCGACATACAGAAGATGACAATGAAGATATTAATCATACCCTTTTGCGCATAGACGGTGCATATCTTCACGACTTCTTTGCTGTCCTCAATTGAAGCGGTGCTGGCATCCAGCCGAATGTTCTTTTCAATAAACACCACTGCGCGATAAGCGCCCGTCACCACAGCTTGCGTGGACGCGCCAGTGAACCAGTAAATGACCGACCCTCCCATGAGCAGTCCCAGCAAGACAGCGGGTTGCACCAGGCTGAGGTTCTCTACCACATGACCGTAACCGGGCAGCTTCTCCAAAAGCATGATAATTCCGAAAACCATGGTAGTCGCGCCGACGACGGCTGTGCCGATTAGCACAGGCTTGGCCGTGGCCTTAAAGGTATTGCCCGCGCCATCCCCTTTCTCCAACTGATGCTTGGCGTTTTCGAAGTCAGGCTCGAATCCAAAATCGCGCGTGATCTCGGCGCGAATATTTGGAGCCGCCTCGATCTGGCTGAGTTCATAGACCGATTGAGCATTGTCGGTGACCGGA
>DASWRJ010000259.1:0-5495 GCA_036403255.1 Verrucomicrobiia bacterium | reverse complement strand
CGCCATTAGCTCCGCCGCGGTTGCACAAGTTTGTTGTTCCATCTGTCTGGCTGCATAGATGAACCCGGAAGTCGCGCTGGTCACGACAATGCCAACGATGGCCAGAGTAATGACGACCTCGATCAAAGTTAATCCACGCTGCCCCCCGCGCGAGCGCATAGCTGGCAGAAAGTATGTATCTGCGTGCTTTTCATCATGCCCAATCCGGGCAAAAGTTGCCTCTGGGCGGTAATAATTATGTTTGGACATAATTCACAATTTCAGGAAAGCAAAACCCATTCCGGTTCCGTGCCCATATATTCAGGTAAAATAATCGCATTACGATACGCCGTGCGGCAGACGCCTGAGCCCTAGTGATCAATTTTCAGCAGCGCTTTGGCAAAAGACATACTTTGCTGAAGCCGTTCCGAATAACGGTTCAGGTCCTCCATCGAGAAGCGCAAAATCCTCAAACCGCTCGCTGCCTCGAACGCCGGCCGGCCCGCGCGGGCTGGGAAAGCGATGTTCGCGAACGCGCTCCCCACCTGAATAAAAGCAGAAAATTTGTCCATCTGCTCCGCCAGCTCGGGCTCATGATGAAAACGCACGCTGCTGACCAGGTCCACTGAGAAATTCCAGCGTTCCAAAAGTCGTCCACCTATCGCGGCATGATGAATGCCAAATTCGGCGCTCTCGAGCTGATGCAGGGGAATTCGATCCCTTCGCGCCGTCGCGACGAGCGCGGCATACTTCTCTTTGTAAGCTTCCGCCAGAATCGACTTGCCCAAATCGTGGAGCAATCCCGCCGTGAAGAAGAGATCGCTTTCCTTGCCGAAATCTTCCGCGATGAATTGCGCGGCAAAGGCGGTCATGACGGAATGCCTCCAAAGATCTTCCGCTTCAACTCCGGTAAACCTGGACGCAGTGCCCAGCGCTCTGGGCCCACGGATGGAGGCGACGACACGATAGATTGTTTGCAAGCCGAGGCGATGAATTGCTTCCCTGACGCTATTCACAGGTGTCCCTCGCGAAAAAAACGCGCTGTTGCAAAGTTGCAGCAGCTTGGCTGCTAACGAAGGTTCCAGCGAAATAATATCCACCAACTTGTTCAGGTCAGTGTCCGGATCTCCCAGCGCCTTGAGCAATTGCGGCAGGGGATAAGGGCTCGGCGGCAACATTTCTATTCCGTCGAGAAATCGATCGACGTCCGCAATGTAATTACTCTGGGAACCGGCTGAAAACTGGGGGGCTGAGTGCATACGGCTTATTTCAAAAAGGGCTGCAAGAGTCTCCGGCACTCGACACAATGCCGTCTGACTGCTTGCAGCCGTTGAACTATGGTCGGGCCGTTCACGGGGCGCAGACTGGTGTTGCGAAGCATGGTTGATACCATTCCCTTTCACTGTGCTTTTTTGAGATAAACTATGGCGTCCTGGTTTGGATCTTCGGGCGTATAACTGATCCGTTCGACCCGCCAGGTAAATTGACCCGATTCGAGGAACTCACCTATGCGGGGAGGGGCGTGCATTTCGCTCACGCGGTTTTCATCTAAAACCGCTGCATCCGCATAATAAAATAGAACCCGCATTTTTTCCTCACTGGTCGGCAAAGGCCGCGCCAAACTATTTCTTTATGTCGGCTCGCGATAAATACTTCCGCATGGGGTACTCACCCCATCCGGAAGCGGGTCCATTGAACCGATTGACTGAGGGTCGTGGCTCTTACCTGAACATGACTTTATCACCCCTGGGTTCGAGCCGATTAACAGAGAGTAGGGACATCCCGGGATAAAAGGGGGTTGGTGTCCGTGAATGGTTACAGTTCGAATTTATGATGGCAGAATTCATGACTTCAGTTTACGAGGTCTCGTTAGGAACAGCTTGCCTGTTCCTTTTGACGACGCTGATGTGGTCGCTGCTTTTGCGGCGCAAGGTCAACGAGCAGACAGCGGAAATCCGCCGGCAATATCTTCGCGAACAAGAGCTGCAAAACCGTTACAAAGATTTATTCGAGAATGCGAATGACCTGGTGTTTTCATTAAACGAGGCAGGCTGTTTCACCACGCTGAATAAAGCGGGCGAAGGCATCCTCGGCTTGACCAGACAACACGCCGCCTCAGTTTGCCTGAGAGAATTAGTTGCTCCCGGCTTTTTTGAACTTTTCGATGTCTGGATGGACAACCTCACCAAAGATAAAGTCCCTTCGCGTTGTGAGTTGGAGATGGTGGGTAAACACCACAAATCCGTGGCGCTGGAGATCAGTGCGAGGCCAATTTTTGAAAATGAACAACTCGCGCGCATCGAAGGGATTGCCCGGGACATCTCCCAACGCAAAAAAGCGGAGATGGCCCTCAAGGAAAGCGAAGAGCGATTCTCGAGCGCCTTCCGGGTCAGCCCCGTGGCCATCGCCATAAAGACCCAGGCGGAAGAACGCTTCCAGGATGCCAATGAAAGCTTCCTGCGCATGTTCGAAATGGAGCCCGCTGAATTGATTGACAAGACTTCGGATGAATTGGGGCTCTGGGCCAATGTGGAAGAGCACCAAAAAGTGAAGAGGCTCTTGCAAGATAACAAATCAGTCGGCGGCATGGAATGCAGCTTCAAAACCAAGACTGGCAAATTGCGCACGGCCCTGGTCTTCATGGAAGTATTGAAGATGGGCGATACTCCCTGCGTTCTTTTTATCGTCCATGATTTAACAGAGCGCCAGACGCTTGAAGGTCATTTGCGCCAATCGCAAAAGCTCGAAGCAGTGGGAAGATTAGCCGCTGGTGTGGCGCACGATTTCAACAACCTGCTCACGGTTATCCAGGGCAATATCGAGTTGCTCCGGCTGAAGAAGCAGGTTACCCCGGAAATCGATCGGCCCTTGAGCCAGGTCTCTGACGCGGCTGAGAAAGCTTCGGGCCTCGTCAAACAACTGCTCACCTTCAGTAAGAAACAAGTGCTCCAACCGAAACTCGTCGATGTCAACGAAGTCATCGCCAATTGCACGAAGGTCATCTCCCATCTCCTGCCCTCGAACATCTCCCTAAAATATCATTTTGCGGCTGGACTGCCGCGGATTAAAGCTGATGTCACAATGCTGGAACAGATCCTGTTGAATCTTTCCGTAAATGCTCGCGATGCCATGGACAAAGGAGGAGAGCTGAGCATTTCGACAATGCAGCTGGAATTGGACGCTGGCTTTGCGGCCAGCTTTTCCAACGGAAGACCAGGACGCTTTTTGTGCTTGAGCGTGTCCGATACCGGTTGCGGCATGGATGTGGCCACGCAAGCACGGATTTTCGAACCGTTCTTTACCACCAAATCGCCCGATAAAGGGACCGGATTGGGCCTGGCCACGGTTTATGGCAGTGTCCAGCAGCATAACGGCTGGATTGAGTTGAAAAGCGAAGTCGGCAAGGGCACCGCCTTTAATATTTATTTGCCCTGTGAAAAAGTTTCCGGCCAAACGGACGCTTTCCAAAAGAAAAAGTGCGAAAAAGAGAACCCCACCGTGCTGGTTGTTGAAGACGATACCAACGTTTTGGAGTTCGTGCGCATGGCCTTGGAAAGTGGCGGTTACAGAGTCGTCGAGGCCGTTGATGCTTTGCAGGCGCTCGAGCAATGGAACCAGCGCAAGGACGAAATCGACGTGCTCTTCACAGACATGAAAATCCCGAAAGGCATGTCTGGCGCCGAGCTGGCGGAAAATTTGCGAGCGCTCAAGCCGTGCCTGCGCGTGATTTACACCAGCGGATTTAGTCCGGATTTATTTGCCAGGAACCTGCGCCTCGAAGAAGGCCTCAATTACCTGCCCAAGCCTTATCCCACGCCGCGCTTGTTGGAAACCGTCCGCCAATGCCTCGAGCACGAGTCTTCCGTGGGCCTGAATTGACTGCTCCCACTGCCCAGCCCGATCACTCAGGCGTTAACACGCGCTTTGAAAATGCTTAGAGCAGCGCCTCGGCTGCCGACCAATCAATTGGCTTGGGCAAAAATGGAATGGCTCGAGACTTGATTAGGTCATGCTCCTCAGGCCCCAGCTCGCGACCCGACGTAAGAATGACGGGAATGGGTCGAAGCTTCTGGTGTTCCTGCAACCACTTGAGGAGCTGGAGGCCATTGAGATGCGGCATCTTTATGTCGGCCAAAATATAATCCGGAAAAGGAAATGTGGCCCGATTATCGTAGGGCGGCACACCCTGCACGTAGTCAATCGCTTGCAAGCCATCGCGAACGATGCGCAGCTTCGCCTTTCGAGCCATTCCCGAGCGGAGGAAGGCATGCTCGGTCAGGAAGACATCGTCCTGACAATCTTCGACCAGCAAATAAATTTTCACTTGGACTTTTCCTTTTACCTTCTTGAGCCTAAAGGCTCCGCCTAAAATCTCAAGACCTGAAAAATATCACTCGTTGCGCGGTTTTGCCTGAGAAACGAGAGGCAATTTCCCGCGCCCAGCACTCATAGGGTTGAGCTGCCAGCGCATTGCCGCTTGAACGTCTCACGGAAGCAAGCCGCAACGACGCGGGACAGTTCATTGGATCATCCAAAGACCGAAAGTGTTCAAAGAAGAGGTTTCCCCGAGCCCGGCCCTCAAAGTTTGCATAAAGGATTGCCCTTCCGGCAGTACGACTAAGATCCAAAGGCGGTTCGCTTTTTCGAATCCAGAAGCAACTCTATTCGAGGCCGAACATTCACGCAGAGATGCTCGACGTTTTCGCGGCAGTCTTGCTCCGTCAGGCGCAGAGGCTTGGCCGCCGAATGCAAAAAGCCCGAGAAGGTCTGGCGCGCGTAATTCACCAGGCCCTGCCGGACCGGGATGGAATAAAGCGCGAGGGTGACACCGTAAACGAGCGTGTGCCAGCCCGCCGCAGTGCCGCCATCCACAGCCGCGATATAGCGCTGCACGAGCCGCTCGTAGCGCAAAGGCTTCAGGCGCTTCAAGTGCGACTGGCCAACCCGTTGGCTGGCCGAGGAGAACTCGCGCAGGGCGGGTAATTCGCGGATGCTGGCATCCAGCTTGAGCAGCTCGCGCGTCTCATTGCGCAGCGCGTGCTGATGCGCCCAATAGATGGCGGGCAACTCCAGCGGCAAAAGAATGCGCGCTTCATATACCTCGAGGAATTTAACGAGCGACTTCAGGTCCTTGATCGGCGGACGGCGCAGAGACGCCGCCGCTTTGCTGAGCGTGAACAGCCCGTCCATCGAGCCAAGTTGCTCGAGCAGCGGATGCGGCTCGCACAATTGCTCCATCGATTCATAGAGGGCTATGTTTGCTTTGTTCAGCATTAAGGTGCGCTCCGGCCATTGCATTGCTGCGGCCCGGAGTGTCACTCTGGATGCTACAGCCGGAATTTCAGCCGTGCCAATAGGAAAACAACTCCCATGAATTATTTCTCGGCAATGCTTGCTTGCATTGCGCAAAAAAGTTACGATGGAAGTTGGTTTGGCCGCCTTGTCATCGTTGCCCGTTACTTTTTGCACGCGCTTGTTTGTAGCGCAGGTTTCCAACCTGCTGTATCGCCGATTTC
>DASWRJ010000258.1:0-3725 GCA_036403255.1 Verrucomicrobiia bacterium | reverse complement strand
TTTCCGCCTTCGGCCTGTGCCAGTTCGTTTTGCAACTCCTTCGATAGTGTATCCAACTCATTTTTGGCCAGTCGCAGCGCCTCGGCATCATTGCCCAGCACGCTTTCCGCGGCCTTCTCGACACCTTCTTTAAGTTCGTCGATCTGCTTATGGGCCAGTTGCTCCACTTGTCCAGCTTCCTTCGGCATGCTGCGCTTGAGCAACTCGCCGGAAGCTTTCAATTTATCTTCCACATTTTCCTGGCTGGTTTTGCGAAAAGTATCGTAAAGCTGCTTCGAAAGCAGGGGCTCGGTTGACTCCGCTTTTTCCGAGACCGCGCGCATGTTCTCCAACAGATTGGTCAAACTGTTCTTTTGCTTTTCCAACTTCTGCGCGACCTGCTCGGTCTCGGGAGAATCGCTCAAAGTTTTCTTTTGTTGCTCCTGCATGGTGTCCAATTGCTTCGAGAGATCTTCCTGGTTTTGCGCAAGATCGCGCGCTTCGGTGCGCATCTGCCGCATTTCATCGGCAAATTGGCTGGCGCTCTTTTTGCGCAGTTCATCGCGCATTTCCTGCAGCTTGCGTTGTGCGCGCGTGCCTGAAGCGAGCGCTTGTGAAGCTGATTCCTTATCGAGGGCCTGGGCCGCTTTCTGCACTTCGGACCGCGTCTGCTCCAACTGTTTTTGCGCGTCAGCCGTCTGGGATTGATTCTGCGGCTGCTGCATCTTTTGCTGCAGCTCGTCAATATCGGCCAGCATCTCCTGTTCTTCTTCGCGCAATCGTTTCAGGCGGCGCTTAATCTCTTCTTTTTCCTGTTCGGTCTTCGCCTCCTGCAGCGCATTTTGCATCTCCTTGATGCGTTCGTTTAAATCCTGCTGGCGCTGCGCTAACTCCTTCAGACGATTCAAAATGCCTAATTGCTCTTTTTGTTGCTCGGACTGCTGCGGATTCGCCGCTTGCTTCTGCGTCTCGTAGCGATTCTCCTCTTTCTTCAAATCCAGTTGCGCAAGCTGACTCTGGTTGCGCTGGTTCTCACTTTGGCTTTGGCCCTTCTGCTGGCTTTTATTTTGCGTAACAGTGTACTCGCGGCCAGCAACTTTCAGGAGCGCTTGGTACGCGGCCTGTTCAGAGGAAAGGGCGCTCGGCAATGGCACGGTTGAATTCGTCGCTTCACCCAGATGCGTTTCCGCCTTCTCCATGGCTTTTTGCGCCTCTTCCATCATGGCTTTTGAACGCGGGTCGGCGAGCTTTTCATTTAAGGCTTCCGCCTCTTCGATGGCTTTGGCCTGGGATTCGTGCACTACCGGAACATCTTTTTGATATGAAGCCGAAGGTGTCTTGCCCGTCTCTTGCCGTTGCAACTTCCACGTGGCGTTGATGATCTGTTTTTGCAACTCAGCGAGCTTCAGCGCCTGGTTGCCCGCGCCGCCGCCCTGTTGCTGTTGTTGCTGCTGGCTTTCCTGGCCCTCCATTGTGTTTCCCTGACGGTAAATTTCCTCGAAGGGGCGCACTTCCACAAAATACATATCGCTCGAGGTCCGGCGCGGTTTGCCATCCGGCCCAATATCCTCCGCCCACAAGAACCAATTCACCAATTGATCTGGCTTGGCGGATAGTTCCTCCATCGAGATCAACTGCTGGAACGGCTTCTTTTCACCGGCGGGCGCGCCCTGGCCGAGCACGATGTCCTTGGCGTTAGCTCCACCAATGGTATAGGTGATGCCATACGAGCCCAGCCCGAAATCATCCCAAGCCTCTCCCTGAAAGGAGACTTCCTCGAGTGGCGAAACGCGCTGGTCGCCTTTGGGCGTAATCACCTTCAGCTCAGGTGGCCGATTCTTCAGCGCGTCAAAAACAAATTGCGCAGGAATTTTGTTCGTGCGGCCCTCCAGATCCACCAGCTCCAAACTGTACGTGCCGTTCGTCATGAGGGTGAATTGTTTCAACGCTGCGATTGGCTGGTTCGTTTCCACTTGCAGCGATATCGTGGAGCTGTCTTTTCCCACCAGCTTCGCCGAGGCGACCGGTTTATTGAGCTTCAGTGAAAAGTCTATCTGCGATCCCTCCACCGCGCTGACTCGCCGCGTCTCGGGAATGACCTTCGGGGCGAGCTTGGTGTAATCCGGATAGTTGATCTTCGCATCCGAATGCTCCAGGCGAGGATGTTCGTAAATCCGCACTTTGAACTCCTCAGTCTCGTGCCCATCGTAAGCGATACGATAATTAAAACTTGTGAGCACTTCCGGGAGCGTCCCGCCGAAAACCGGGTCACCCAAATTTTTGCTCAACAAAATCTTTTGGTCATTCGTCGCTCCGGACACGCGCATGATCAAGCTGGTCTCTTTCGGTAAAGCGCCCTCAAATCGCGCCAGCACCACGAAGCTGCTGCCTTTCTCTACATTCGCGTCGCCCGGGTTTACAGTAACTTTTTGGCCTTGCGCCAATTTCAACGCGAGCTTTTGTCCGTCTGCCGGTTCCGTTTTCATCAAGAAAAGCGATCCAGCCCAAAGCGCCAGCAACCCGGCGCTCGCCGCTTTCCATTGCCGCATCTGCCGCTCGGTGGCCACATCGAGCCAGGGAAGTTTTTGAATTTGTGCCGCTGCATCCTTGACCACACGTTCCTGAAGAAAATTGAGTTTGCTCTCGGCTCCTTGCGGCCTTTGCTCAACAGCCGTGATCAATAGCGCATGTAAATCGGGATGCTGTTGCTCGATGCGGCGGGCGATCTGTCGGTAGTCCGGATGCCAGGCGTTCGAACGCCGCGTTGCTATGATCAACCCGGCCACAGCCGCGCATCCAAACAGCGCCAGAAAAATTGCCGCCGCTGACCCGGACAGCAAAAGCAGCCCAAGGCAAAGCACCGGCGTCAGGCCGGCCCAGGTGATAGCGAGTTCGCGCCAAAAGCGGGAGCGTCGGTGGCGCTGCGCAATCGGCTTTAGTTGTGATTGCAATATCGGCTCAATCATGTAGCTACTCCCTGGGCAGCGCGGCGGGTTAGCCAGCCGGCCATCCACGTTTCCACAATCAATACCACGATTGCGGTCACAATCAACCATCTCCAAAGCTTTTGGTGATTTTCCAGTTCCACCGCCTGGAGATGCAGTTGCTGTTTTTCACTGATTTTCTGAACTCCCGGGTTCCTTTCCCGCACGGGAACACCCAGCCTCTGCAGTTCTTCGACGGACATTGGGGCGGTAATGCTCTCTTCGGCCGCCAAATTCACCGCAAATTGAAAGGCGGGTTCTACCCCACGCACTACATATATGCCTGGCACATCCGCATGCCGGAACTTCTCTCCGCTCGCGAGGTTTTCCTCGCTGCCATTGGGTTTACGGATAATGACAGGTCCCTTGGCGGATTCAAACGGAATCGGCACGTCCTCGCCGACAGCATAGCTCGTCTTTTGCAGCCGAATGCTGCCGCTTTGCTCCAACAATCCGTAGAGCAGGGGAACGAACTTCGAGGAGAGCGCAAGCTGGCTATCGGCCGGATACCAACCTGCCGCCAGAACCATCAAAGTACCGCGTCCCACGGGCAATTGCAGCAAAGCCGGGTCGCCGTTTTCGAACCTCGCCAGCACCCGCGGGTTTTGCATGCCGGTCAAGTCTACTCGGCGATGTTTCCAAAAATGTATTTTAGTAAAGTCATTGAAGCGCGGGTCCGCAAAAGGCGCGAACAGGGGATGCTCGAAATCAATTTCCGACAGCATCGCATATCCGCTCGTCGGCGCTTCTGCTACATCCACG
>DASWRJ010000257.1:0-2483 GCA_036403255.1 Verrucomicrobiia bacterium | reverse complement strand
AAGGCGCCCGCCAATGGCGCCGTAAAATGGCAATTTACTTTCGTGAGTGGCTTGCACGGCGGAGACGGCGGAATTCTCCGCGGCCGCGACCTCCACAAGCTGCTGCGCGCACCGTTTCCCGCCCCCGCTGACGTAAAGGTGATCGCCAACCAGTAATAGAAAGTTCTTATCGGCTGTAAATGATTTCGCGCACCAAACGGCGTGACCGTAACCAAGCGCCTGCTTTTGCTCGACAAAGTGCAAGCGATTCGCATGGGCGCCAGCCGCGGCTGCATACGCAGTCTGGTCGCCCGGACATACGACGACACAAATTTCTTCAATTCCGGCCTGGAGCACTTCTTCGATAATAATGCGCAAGGCAGTTTTCGGCGCGCCATCCCGATCCACCAGCGACTGCAAAGGCAAGGTGCGCTGACTTTTGGCGGCGGCGGTGATAATAGCTTTTTTTATTTCCATGTTTGCATGTGTCCTGGTGGGCAAAGAGTCACAAACGCCGTGCGCAGCGTCAATCCTGCGGAAGCATGAACAGGCTTAGCGCGCAGTTGCAGAGACGATTCAATATTCATCCGCAATTCCCGGTGAGAGGAATGAGTGAAAATACGGAGCGACTTTCAAGTCTGCGCCCGGATGCAAGAAGGCTAAAGTTTCTGGCAAGCTGTGGATACACGTAAAGAAAAGATCTTTCGGATTTGGTCAGTGCCGGCGATTCCTGATGTGGAATGGAAGCGCGGGAAAAAGACCATCAGTTCCAGGACTTGCTAACGGTTAAGTAATCTACCGCGGCTTCGTATGTCCTGCCCCACCTGATGCGTTGTCCGGGCGTTAGCGCCACTTCGGCGTGATGGCCTCGGGCACTGGCCTTCGCCTTTTTAGGTAAAAAATAAAGCCGGCCAGAGGCCGGCTCTATGCTGGTGATAGGGTCAGGGCCGCAGTCACCAGACAACGGAACAACACGTGATGAGGCCCATGAAAGTCCTGCCCGATTACCTCATCACTCGCGCTGACCTTTCCGAGGGAGTTACATTCGAGCAGCTTGATTGCTAAAAGCGAAAAACATGCCACGCGTCCGAGTGTGCCGGGAAGATGTTTTTTAAGGGAGTTCCTTTAGAAATGAAATTCACCGATGGGACTTTCCGGACGAAAGTGCCCGGCCAGGAGGAAACAATTTCCGCTACTCCAACTTGACGAGCCCCTTCTGAATAGCAAATTTCGTCAAACCGGCGATGTTATGGATATTCAGCTTGCGCATGATGCGCTCACGGTGAGTTTCAACAGTGCGTACGCTGAGGGTCAGGCGGCTGGAGATTTCCTTGCTGTTGCAGCCGTCCGCCAGCAAGGAGAGCACATCGCGTTCGCGCTGGGAGAGCGGACTGGGTGCGGCCCACGGGGCGGCACGCCGATTTCCCAAGGCAATTTCGTCCACAATGATCTTATTGACCGCCGGGCTGAAATACACTTCACCGCGTGACACGGCCTTAATGGCGTTAGCCAACTCGGCTGGGGCTGAATCCTTCAACACATAACCGCGCGCGCCGGACTGCACACTTTGGGAGACATATTCGCGAGATTTGTGCATGCTCAGCACCAGCACCCGCGCCGCTGGCACCTGCTTGCGCAATTGGAGCAGCGACTCGATGCCATTAACATCCGGCATGGTGATATCAAGCAGAATAATATCAGGCGAGAGGGCGCGAGCCTGTCGCAAAGCCTCAGCGCCATTCGTGGCAAACCCAACGACCTCTAGATCGGGATGCGTCGCCAAATAGGACTTGAGCCCCTCCAGGACAATTGGATGATCGTCCACCAGCAAAACACGGATTGCTTTCCCGTTTTTTTTCATTGCGCGGCGCGTGCGTGGGAACGATCAAAAGCCGGCAGGGGCAAGAGTAATTCGATTTGGGAGCCATGCTTTGGGTCCGAAGCTGCCTGCAAACTTCCACCGGCCAGCACTGCGCGCTCCTGAATGTCGAGCAGACCCATGGCGGGTCTGACATCACCAGGGCGCGAGTCAACATCATGCGGGAAGCGGGAGCCATCATCATGAATGGAAACACGCAGCTGATGCTGCCCTTCCACACCAATGCGGATAGTGACGCATCGGGCCTGGGCGCGCTTGCGAATATTCGTCAAAGCCTCCTGGACAATGCGGCAGACGTTTAACTCCAGATCGGCTGGGAGGCCTTCCGGCAAATCTCGGACCTCGAGATCAACCTGAAGCTGGCTTCGTTCGCTCAACTCGGCGCAAAAGGAGCGCAAACTTGAGCCCAAGGTGGAGGGCTTTGCAAAATCACCTGCCTCGAAAGTCGAAGTAAGATGGCGCACCTCGTCAATGGCCCGTTCGAGCAGCGCCTCCGCTTTCAAAGTATCGCGCCAGGCATCGATGTGCTTGCCCGCGAGCCGTTCTTCGATTGCCTGGAGGCGGAACTTTACGGTCGAGAGGATTTGATGGACACTGGACTCCATTTCGCGCGCGACGCGCCGCC
>DASWRJ010000256.1:0-2880 GCA_036403255.1 Verrucomicrobiia bacterium | reverse complement strand
GGCGAGCCATGCATTGATGAATTGGAAGTATATACGGCGGAAGATAATCCTCGAAATATCGCGCTGGCCAGCGTTGGTACCAAGGCGCGCGCCTCGAGTGTTTTTCCGAATTCAGAGATTCATCGACTGGAACACATCAATGACGGAAAACATGGGAATAGCCGGAGTTGGATTTCGAATGAATCCGGCAAGGGCTGGGTGGAATTGGAGTTTCCTGAAACCGTGATGGTGAATCGGATTATCTGGGGACGAGATCGAGAACAAAAATTTGCGGATCGGCTGGCTACGGATTACCGGATCGAAATTGCATCCGGATCGAATGACTGGCATGTGGTGGCTTCCTCGGCCGATCGGTTGCCGTACAAGCCGGGCGCCAAGCCGCAATTGGTGGTGAGTTACGCAGGGCTTAAACCGGAACAGGCGGCTGAAGTGAAGAAAATGGCGGCGGAACGAACAGAACTGGAAGCGCGGATTGCCGAGTTGAGCCGATCGGCAGTTGTGTATGCTGGCACATTCGCGGATCCGCCGGGCTCAACTTATCTGTTGCACCGAGGAGACCCAATGCAAAAGCGCGAAGTCGTTTCGCCGGGAGTAGTGGCGGCGATTCCGGTTAAATTCGACACCAATCCAAAAATGGGTGGCAAAGCCAAACTTTCGGAGAACCAACGCCGCCGGTTAGTGTTGGCAGAGTGGATGGCAAATCCGACCAATCCACTCACCGCGCGTGTGATAGTAAACCGGCTTTGGCAATACCACTTTGGCGAAGGGTTAGTCAGCACCCCTAGCGATTTCGGAGTGAACGGCGCTCGACCGACGAATCCCGCATTGCTCGATTGGCTTGCGGCCGAATTGGTCCAGCCAAGCATCGCGGGGCTGCGGGCTCAGCCCGATAAATCGGGTGTATTGTTAGTCCAAGCACGTGCAGCCGCAAAGGAGTTACCCAAGCCATGGAGTTTAAAACATATTCACCGGCTCATTGTCACCAGCGCTACCTACCGGCAAAGCAGCACTCCGCGACCAGAGGCTTTGGCAATTGACGCAGGATCACGTTTGCTCTGGCGCTTTCCAACACGCCGCCTCGAAGCTGAAGCAATCCGAGACACAATTCTTTCGGTGAGTGGCAAGTTGGATTTGCGGATGGGTGGGCCGGGTTTCAGTTTCTTTGAGCCAAATGATAATTATGTGAGGGTCTACGCGCCTAAAAAAGAGTTCGGCCCTGATACTTATCGGCGCATGGTCTATGGCACGGTCGTACGGCAAAGACCGGATGGAGTTTTTGGTGTGTTTGACTGTCCTGACGCGGGCCAAATCGCTCCCAAGCGCACGCGAAGCACGACGCCATTGCAGGCTTTGAATCTGATGAACAGCGGTTTTACCATGCAACAATCCGGTTTCCTGGCGGAGCGCTTAAATCAAGAAGTCGGTAACGACCCCAAAGCGCAGGCCCGCCGTGCTTTTGCGCTGGCCTTTCAACGTCAGGCAGACGATGCCGAACTTGAAGCCTCGGCTAACTTCATCCGGGAAGCCGGATTAAATCTGTTTTGCCGCGCACTTTTGAATGCCAATGAATTTGTTTATTTGTTCTAGTCGATGAAGGATAACTCACTTTCCAACGCCGGACGCTGGCTGCTTAACCGACGCGATTTCCTGCGCTTTGGAGGCACAGGTCTCAGCGGGATCGCTTTGCTCTCGCTGCTGCAGGGACAAAAATTGCTGGCTGCTGACAAAAGTCCGATACGACCGCAATGGTCACCCGAGCATCCCAATTTACCGCGACCACCGCATTTTCCAGCCCGGGCGAAGAATGTGCTTGTGATTTTTTGCTCAGGGGCTTGCAGCCATTTGGAAACGTGGGACTACAAACCTGAATTAGTGAAAAGGCATGGCCAAGCGATGCCTGGCCTGAACAAGCTCATCACTTTCCAGGGAGAAAACGGCAACCTCACGAAGCCGCTGTGGGAATTCAAGCCTCGCGGTCAGAGCGGCAAAATGATTTCCGAGCTTCTGCCCAATCTGGCGGAGCTTGCGGATGACCTCTGTTTTATCCACTCGATGACGGCGAAATCGAACACGCATGGCCCGGCAGAAAATCAGATGGGCACCGGCTACATTCTGGATGGATTCCCGAGCATGGGTTCGTGGGTAAGCTACGCGCTTGGCACGGAAAATCAGGACTTGCCCGCGTTTGTGGCTATCCCTGATCCACGCGGTGTCCCCCAGGTCGGTCCCAATCATTGGAATTCCGCTTTCCTGCCGCCGGTATTTCAAGGCACACCCTTTAGCGCTGATAAACCGATTCCCAATCTCCAAACGCCGAAAGGAATTTCGCCGCAGACGGAATCGAACAGCCGCGATTTCCTGAAGTTTCTCAATGACCATCATTTGCAGAAACATCCGGGAGACAGTGAATTATTGGCCCGCATATCGAGCTACGAACTGGCTGCGAAAATGCAACTGAGTGCCGCGGAAGTGGACGATTTTCGGCAGGAGAGCAAGGCCACCCTGGAGTTATACGGGGTCAACGATCCAAACAAAATTAAAGCGGGCTTTGCCAAAAACTGCCTGCTGGCCCGCCGCCTGGTCGAACGAGGTGTCCGGTTTGTGCAGCTCTTTAATGGCGCATATGCGATGGGGGAAGGGATCGGCAACTGGGATGGACACAAGACTCTCAAAGAGCAATATAGCGTCCACGCCCCAATCCTCGACCAACCCTGCGCCGCGCTGCTGACGGACCTGAAGCGGCGCGGGCTGCTGGCCGACACGCTGGTGGTGTGGTCCACGGAGTTCGGCCGCACGCCGTTCACGCAGGGCGCCGCCGGGAAGGGCCGCGACCACCACCAGCACGTCTTCACCTGCTGGCTCGCCGGCGCGGGGGTGAAG
>DASWRJ010000255.1:0-8236 GCA_036403255.1 Verrucomicrobiia bacterium | reverse complement strand
CACGACTTGCACGCCACCGTCCTTTACCTCCTCGGGCTGGACCACATGAAATTGATTTACAAATACAAAGGCCGACCCGAGCGACCCACCATCAATGAAGGGGACGCGTTTAAGAAGATTACGGGTTTAGTTTGAAACCCGCTTAATCTCTTTGGCGACCCCAATTCTGCACGGCAGTTGGTCACCGCGTGAATTATCGCCAGTCGCGATGATACCCGTGACGGTCGTAATCCGGATATTCGCGATAAACACCCCGCTCGTAATAGCCCGGATGTTCCCGATAATAGGCATGCCGCTCCGGATCCGTGCGCACGACGCATCCCGATGTGCCGATCACGGTTAGAAGCAACGCTAAAAGTAAGGCTCTTTTCATAATGTTTAACTCCTTGGTATTTTCCCCTGCTCCTCTCACCTAAACTCGTTTATGGCGATTTTTCCGCAATGGGAAGAACACACTAGTCTTGTAAATCATCGTGGAAAATCCGATTTCCTTGCTTTGCGGGGCTCCTTGGAGCGTCTTATACTCAAATGATGATTCGCCTGTTCGTTTTGTTTGCTTGCCTGGCTGGCCTGCCGATTTGCGGAGCAGTTTTCGCAGCAGATGCGCAAACTTCCGCCAAGCCCACGCTCATTCTCGTGAAAGGAGCGGCAGGCGAAGAAGAATACGCCAAGCAATTCTCCGATTGGTGCAGTCATTGGCAAAAAGGGGCCGAGAAGGCGCAAATGAATATTATCAAAGTGGGTTTCGATGATATTTCTGCTGCTGATAAGCAGCATTCAACTGACAAAGAGCTTCTGAGCCAGGGACTTGAGAAAGAACCGAAGACCGGCCCAGCCGAACTCTGGCTCGTGCTCATTGGCCACGGCACGTTCGATGGCAAGGAAGCAAAGTTTAATTTGCGCGGGCCTGATTTCTCCGCCACTGAGCTTGCGAAATGGCTCGAGCCTTTTCAGCGCCCGCTGGCGATCATCGACACTTCCGCGGCCAGTGCGCCGTTTCTGAACAAACTTTCCGGAAAAAATCGCATCATCATCACTTCGACGCGCAGCGGACACGAACAGAACTTTTCGCATTTCGGGCAATATCTTTCCGAAGTAATTGCCGATCCCGCCGCCGACCTCGATAAAGACGGGCAAACTTCGCTTTTGGAAGCCTGGCTGCTCGCGTCACGACGTTTAACGGCCTTTTATGAAGCAGATCATCGGCTCGCCACTGAGCATCCGTTGCTGGATGACAATGGTGATGGCCACGGCACCCCGCCCGATTGGTTTCGCGGCATTTACGCGACAAAGAAATCAAATGACAACTCAGCACTCGATGGCATCCGCGCGCACCAATGGCATCTGGTGCGCGGCGGCAGCGAGCAGCAATGGCCCGCTGAAATGCGCGCGCGCCGCGACCAACTCGAGAGCGCAATTATTGATTTGCGGCAAGCGAAGTCCAAATTTTCCGAGGACGAGTATTACAAAAAACTGGAGAACTACTTGACGGACATGGCTTTGCTTTACGAGCAGCAATCCACCAATAAAATAAAAAAATAATTTTCGATTTTCGTGGCGATTTTTTCCGTGCTCCTTTATTCTCTCCCGCACATTGGATGTCCACTCGCGCGATCATTTTACTGGCTGAAGATAATCAGGATGACGTCTGCCTCATGAAGGAAGCGTTCCGCCAGGCTGGTCTCACCAATCCTGTCCATGTGGTCAGCAACGGCCTCGAAGCGCAGGAATATTTAAAAGGCGCCATCGAAGCAAAATCGTCCGGGTATCCCATTCCGCTGCTGATCAGCCTCGACGTGCAAATGCCGCTGGCCAATGGTTTCGAAGTGCTCGAATGGATTAAAGAACAGCCGGAATTGCGCGAAGTGCCGGTGCTTGTCATGAGCGGTTGCGAAAATAAACCCAACGCCAGCCGTGCTTCACATTTGGGCGCAAATTCGTACTTGGTCAAACCGGCCAATTTCGAGGGGCTCGTGCGGATCATGGAGACTTTTAAATCACTCCTGAGTCGGGTTGAGGCGCGCAATGGCCCGCATCTGAACGCGCAAGCAGCGAAGACCCAACGGTTTCAGCCTCGGGCCTGAGCCGAAGTTCACTTCAAAACTGGCTTCGAGAAACACCCCGCAATCCTGTACAGGCAAATGCTTGTCCTGGAAGGCTTAACGAAGTTGGAAGATTCAAAGGACCGGCTTTTCGCGCTCAACTGCCGGGGTAACCGGCGGTGCATCCGACAACTCCCCGGCGGTTTTCGCCAATTCATCCCCGGCATTTATGAGGTGGGCCGTCGAGTTTGGAAAATCGTCTTCAAGCAACTGGTCGCAGGTGCGGCAAATATTGGGATTCGAGCGCGCAGGCTTCTCGAACTTCTCTCCGCAACATTGGCAAACAAGTCGCATAAAAACTGATACTGTCTCGAAGTGGGGTTCCCTGATTAAATTTTTCTTATCGTCAGACGCGCCGATAACCCTGACCACTTCTGGACAATTGGGCAATAGGGGAAACGCCTCCCGCGCCTGACTGTGTCACCTTGTATCTGCATCAGCCATTCAGCTTTGTAAATAGCAAAAATCAAAAAAATTAACAGTAATTCGGGCGCGCCGATCCAGGGAATTATCCTTTTCCCGCTTTAGGCCTTCCCCTCCTGGCTCGGGTGAATTCCAAATTGCGTGAGTTTCTCCCGCATCGTCAGTCGAGACACGCCCAGCCACCGTGCCGCCTTGGCCTGGTTGCCATGCGCCAATTGAATGGCCTGGCTGAAAATTTCACGCTCGGCTGCTTCGAGCAAGCGCGCATGCGAGTCATCGATCTCGCCATTTTGCGCCGCCGCCAGCAGCGCGCTCACGAAACCGCGCATGGATATGTCAGGCGAATCGACCGGGACGGTGGGCTGCACAAAAGCCTTGCGCACGTGCTCCAGCACAATCGTGTAACCGCGGGCCAGGAGCAGGACCTTGCGCACGACGTTCTCTAGCTCGCGCACATTGCCCGGCCAGGGCTGCGCCTGGAGAAATTGCACCGCCTCGGGGTGAATGGACGGGGAAGGTGACCCCATTTCCTTTCCATATTTGCGCAGAAAATAATTCACCAAATCCGGAATGTCTTCCGACCGCTCGCGCAAAGCGGGCACTTTGATGATGACCACGCTCAAGCGGTAGTAGAGGTCTTCGCGGAATTGCTTTTGCAACATCGCCTTCTGCAAGTCGCGATGCGTGGCGGCGACCACTCGCACATCTACCGGAATGGTTTCCTTGCCGCCAAGCCGCTGCAACGAGCGTTCCTGCAAGACGCGCAGCAGTTTCACCTGAGTGCTCAGGGTCATGTCGCCGATTTCATCCAGAAAAATTGTCCCTTTGTGTGCCTGCTCGAAACGGCCAATGCGCCGAAATTCCGCGCCCGTGAAGGCGCCGCGTTCGTGCCCAAACAATTCGCTCTCCAGCAATGTCTCGGGAATGGCGGCGCAATTAATGGCCACAAAGGGCGCTTGTGCCCGATCGCTATGATGGTAGAGGGCTCGGGCGATCAATTCCTTTCCCGTGCCTGTTTCCCCCATGATTAGCACGCTCACCGGCTTGGAGGCGACCCGCCCGATTTCCTTGTAAATGTCCTGCATGGCCCGGCTGTGTCCAACCAGCGAAATACCCGGCGTGTCGGAGTCCCCAAAGCCCACCGGCTCGGTCATGACTCGGCTGCTCTCGACTGCTTTGAAAGCCAAATCGATCAGCACCGGAATTTCAAACGGCTTGACCAGGTAATCGTAAGCGCCAAACTTGGTCGCTTCGATCGCGGTTTCGGTCGTCCCGTGGGCCGTCATCAAAATGATCGGCAACAACGGCTTGGCCCGGTGCAATTCGCGCACCAGGTCCAGCCCGCTCAAGCCCGGCAGGCGCAAATCGGTGACCACCAAATCAAATTGGTCCTGTTTGGCCCGCTCCAGCCCGGCATCGCCCCTCTGCTCGAGTGTGACCTCATAGCCTTCATCCGAAAGGACGCGCCGCAAGGTCGAGGCAATGGCCGCATCATCCTCAATCATCAAAATTTTTGCCGGGGCGCTCATGGTGTTGCTCTGGGCAATACAATACCAAATACTGTGCCACGATTCACCTGCGTTTGATACTGAAGCGCTCCACCATGCTTTTCCACGATTCTCGCGGCGATCGAAAGGCCCAGCCCTGTTCCGCTCTCTTTAGTGGTGAAGAACGGATCGAACAGGCGTTTCTCAATATCCGGCGCTATGCCCTTGCCGGTATCGGAAACCTCCAAAATGACCACTTCCCTAAGCCGCTCACCCAGCCGCATGCTATCAAGCCGCACCCGTAAATTAATCGTGCCCCCGGTCGGGGCGATGCTCTCGGCGCTATTTTGAATCAGATTTAGCAGTACCTGTTTGATCTGCTGCGCATCCACCCGGATAAATGCCCGCGGCGATGGTTCAATATTCAGTTGGATGTTGGACTTGGCCAGTTGCGGTCGCAACAGCGTGGATGATTCCAGGAGCGGCTGGTCTGCCGGAACGACGCTAAACTCAGGGTCCGATGGCCGGGCAAAGACCAAAAAGTCCTTCACAATCCTTTCCAGGCGATTGATTTCGTCTCCAATCAGGACGGCATCCGAATGTTCGGGAGTGCCGCTTCGAAGGTTCTTTTGCTGAATGAAGAGCCAGGCTTTAATAGCCGTGAGTGGATTCCGAATCTCATGCGCCACGCCGGCTGCGAGCATGCCGAGCGACGCAAGTTTCTCCTGCCGCTCAATAATGGCATGGGTTTCAACCAGTTTCATGCGCAGCGGCATAATCATTTCGCGATATACAATCATGGCCAGCCACGCCAGCGCGCCGATCAGGAAAAGCAGCGAACCAAAGAAAAGCCGTAAGAACACGGTGAGGGAATGGCGCGATTGCTTTAAAAATTGCTCCATCGAGTCACTGTGCGCTGAGACAAGTTCGTAGCCCAGATTGAGTAGCTGCTGCGAGACCGCCTGCAGATTCTGCTGGTGTTTATCCGCGCGTGAAATATCGCCTTTTTGCAATGATGTAATAAGGTTGGTCGCCGAATCCATGTATTGATCGTAGGCATGGTCGATTCGATTCAGAATTTCCTTTTCATTGATTCGCAAGGTCGGGCGCTGCACGTCAATCCAGTCGTTAAGATCGTGCAACCCTTTGTGAAATACCGGCAAAACCTTTTCATCTTTGGTTTGCTTGTATTCGGCCACCGTTTTGTCGAGTTCCTGCAAGGTAGCGCGGAAATGGTCGCCAGTCTGAAAGCTCGCAATCTGTGCCGGGGTCAACATCGATTGCAATTGCTCGAACCGTCCCCAGGTCGTGTTCGCGGCCCAGCCCATTAGAAGCGCGGCCACCACAATGGCTGATGCAAACGCCGCCAGACGAAATTGAATTCCAAGCCGCATAAAATGTGATAACTAACTTATCCGAACTGTTTATCAAATTTCCATAAGAACCCCGCCATCAAAGGAGTGAAACTCCAAAAGGCGTTCAATATCAAGGGCTAAGCCACTCTTTGAATATTGGCACACAAGCGGCTAAAGCATTTTCTGTTCGCGCTGATTGAGTTCGAGTCCGAAAGCTGCGCGAAGAAAAATTTGGTCCGCTGAAAAATCGGACTCGTTAATTAAAGTCGTCGGGACTTAACAAATCTCCCGGCCCTGAGTGGGGCGGTGAGTGAACCACACACCTGTGGTTGGCAAACACGCGCGCGCTGGCCACAGGTGTATTGGTTCCCGCTTGGAGCACATGAAACGTCACAGTCTAAAATCCCAGCGCGATACCTCCAGAGCATCGCGCCGCAGACCTCAAGCCCGTGAATATCTCTTCCGCCGCATTGGTGAGCCGGGCAATAGTCCCCGTTCCTTTCAAAAGCGCGTCCCAATATTACTACGAGCAGTATGAGTATCGACTTAATCAACGGGAGTCGTTCCCATTCCAAAAGGCGCTTTAAAACAATCCTCCTGGTCGATGATGAACCTTCAGTCCGCGAAATGGTCGGCCGCGTTTTACAGTCGGATGGTTACCAGGTCGCAACTGCCGACAATGGACAACGCGCGCTGGACATCGCCGCCAGCACCCCAATTGATTTAGTCCTGCTTGATTTAAATTTGCCGGTCAAGAACGGTTGGGACACTTTTGAGCGCTTGACCTACGAACATCCATTTGTGCCTGTCATCATCATCACCGCCCGCTCGAACCAGCTTTTTCCCGCCTTGAGTGCCGGTGCCGGCGCATTGATGGAGAAACCGCTCGATTTTCCCAAGCTCCTGGAAACCATCAGCGCTCTGCTGGCTGAGCCGGCCGAAACTCGCCTCGCGCGGCTCGCCGGAAAAGCCACCTCATTTCATTACATGCCAGCCGGGGACGCTGCGGGGCCGAACGCCAACGAGTGCTTCACCTTCACTTAAATTGCATTATTGCTTTTCGTATTCGCCCTTGCCGATCCGCTTGAGCACTTGAAAGCCAGCTTTCTTCGCATCGGAAATTGAGGTTGGCTTCAGTTTCATCGGCGAACTGAAATTAGAAATGATTTTGCGCACCGGCCGTTTGCAAGCCGGGCAAGCTTTCAGTTCTGGAGCGCTTAGGGGACGCCGCAAAGTGAATTTGCCGCCGCAAGCCACGCAATCTCCATCACAAATCTCATATTCGTAAAGGGGCATATGTGTCTTAATCTACAGCTATTAAGGTGCCGAAAGAAAATTACTTTTCAATAAGTGGCTCAATTCCGTTCACGCCGGGCATACCGGATCGCATTATAGATAAATAATAAATGCAGCACGAGTAGTATGACCGCCAGCCAGTTCTCGAGCGGAAAGCGCCGGATCAAATCAATCCATGAAGCGGTTTCTTTGCTTCGAAAACCTGGTCGCCTCGCTAGAATAAAAACCGCGCCCAGGCTAGGAAAAATCCAGAGAATCGACAGCGTCCGATATAAGACACGCTTGGATAAAGGCGGCTTCTCTTCTCCAGTACGAGCATTACTGTCCAATTCCACAGGCAAAAAGTGCCAGAATTAGGCCCTGTGCCCAACTAGTTTCACCAAATTCGGCAAGTTTTTCGCTTATCGGCAAAAATCAGTCATCGATTCGATTTTGGCCTAAAAAACGCTAAGTTCAGCTTCATGGGTTTAGTCAGGATTCTCGTGGATGGATACAGCCTGCTGCATCATTGGCCGGCCCTCGCCCCGGGCAAAGCGCGCTATTCGTCGGCTGCGCGTGAGGAGTTGATTCACAGGCTGACCCAATATTTTGATGCTTGTGGAACACCCATCACGATTGTTTTCGATGGCGCAACAGGCATCGGCAGCGCCAGCGAGCCGCCTTCGACTCGCGAAGTGGAGATTCTTTACTCGCGCCTGGGTCAAACCGCCGATCAAATTATTGAGAGGGTCGCCCATCGACTTGCCACTCATGGCCAGGTTCTGGTGGTCACGGACGATTATGCGGAACGCGACACCGCCAGTTCAGGCGGGGCCATGACCTCGAGTTGCTTCAATTTTATCCAGGAAGTCGAAAACGCACTCAGCGAACTGGAAAGTAAAATCCAAAATTATAATCGCGACGAACGCAGGAAATTTAAAAGCCATTGATACTATGAAAACAGCAAACATCTCCGCTCTGATCCTGTTCCTATTTGCCAGCGCGCTTGTCGCCAAAGCCGAAGAAGCGCGGCCCCCGGCCCTTAATCCTGACGGCCAGAAATTCTTGTTCGTCGTGGATACATCCGCTTCCATGCAGCGGTTGCCCCACAACGGCCGGCAGACCGTGTTCGACATGATTTATTCAGGACTTTGGAATCAACTTGCACCGGGCGATAGCATCGGAGTTTGGACCTTCAACCAGGATGTTCAGGCCGGCAAGTTTGCCATGCAAGTTTGGGACCCCGATCAGGATTTGGCCTTGGCCAGCCGTGTCGGTTTGTTCCTCAAAGGCCAGCATTATGAGCATAAAGCGCAATTGAATGAAGCCTTCAAAAGCGCACTCGGTCTGGTCAAATCGGTTAAAGATTTGAACGTGCTCGTTATCACCGATGGCCAAAGCTCTCTCGGCCAAAGCAAACTCGAAATTGCGCTCAAGGATCGATACCAAACCATGGCCGAGCAGGCCCGCAAGGGAAATAAACCGATGGTGCTCGCCTTCCATGCAATTGGTGGCGAAGTGCTAACTAATTGGGTGACTCTGGCCGGTGAACCGATCAAATTTCCCAAGCCGTTGGCGAAGAAGAAGCTGCTCG
>DASWRJ010000254.1:0-3716 GCA_036403255.1 Verrucomicrobiia bacterium | reverse complement strand
CAAAACTTTTTGCTTCATTCGAGTCTCGGCCAAAGGCCTGCTGGATTTTGGCGGCGAGATCCGCAATGCGCGCATTGAGAGTTTCAGGTTTGCCGCCACTCGCGAGCAATTTCGTCAGGGCATCCTTGTAGCGGCGCTGGCCTTCAGGTGTGTCCAAGACAGCTTTGGCAATCAAACCCTTCCATTCGGGCTGGATTGGCGCCTTCGGGTTGCTGAAGAGATGGTTCAGCCCATGGGGGATGAAAATGAGCTGATTTGAAACGGGATCGTGATACACGCGATAATTATTGCGGGCGAGACAGTAGCCAGAATGGTTGGCCGTGAAGGTTTCGGCAGCCGCAAATGCAATGAAACGGTCCACATCGAGGAGCGCGGAGAGTTTTGTGAGGCGCTGGTTGGGGTCCTGCGTTTTGGCGGCGGCAGCGAGCGCTTTAAGATCGGGTTGGTCCTTATTGGCGTCGCCCGCGTCCTTTTCCAGCTTATCGGTAATGTCGCTATTGTTGCCTTCGTAGAGATTGCCTTTGGATTTTTTGAAGTATTGGGAAAGGAACTCACGATTGACTGCTTCAGAGACGACGTAGAGGCCGGCGTCTTTGCCGTTCAGTTCAATTCGGGCAAAAGTGGCCCGCGGGGCAGGTACTTTCAAGGAGCGGAAAATCTCACCGCCCAAAGCTTCGCAAAGATAGCTCGGGTCCTGGTGGGAATTATCCAGAAACAATTTCGAGTGAATATGAAATTTCTGCCCGGAAACATATTCGTTGAACTTGAGGGCGAGGCCCGGCTTTTTATCAAGACCGGGGAACGCGCCATTGCCTTTGAGCCGGATGCCGACATCCGAAAGCGTGACGCCGCCTTCCCGGAGCGTGGCGCGGACGTATTTGCGAGGATCAGACTTGAGGGCGTCGAGGCTGGCTGGCGGAATCTCGATCTTTATCTGGAGCACCTTGGGCTGGGCAAAAAGATCGTCCGCGGGCGGGGGAGCCTCGGCCCCATTCAATGCGAGCAGAATGGCAAAAAAACCGAGACAAACAGATATGTACCGAATACGATATATTTTCATAACATTTCAGACTGAGCGTTCCGGATCTTTTGCCGACCTTCAAAATGCGCGCAAGCCATGGCTGATGCTCGTAATCATTAACAAAACAGGCTGAGATGACCAGCGTGTATCGCAAAAATTGAACATAAATTTTTTTTAAGAAATGAGGAATTTCCTTAGTTCAATTAGCTTGCCTAACCCAAAATCATGCACGAAATTACCGGACGGTAAGCACGAGCAGGATGTCATAATGACATTTTCCTGACTACAGGCGCGGCAGGATTTCCAACCAGCCCGCTGCAGCCCTTGCTTTGCACCGGTTTTTTAACGACGTAAAGTATGCAAATAGAAAGTTTGAAAGTTTTTTGCGATTTGGCGGAAACGGAAAGTTTTACCAAAGCTGCACAAATCAACAATGTGACCCAATCGGCTGTGAGCCAGCAGATTAGCTCGCTGGAACGCCAATTCAAATCACTCCTGATCGAGCGCAGCAAGAAGAAATTCCGCCTCACACGCGAGGGGCAAGTGTTGTACGATTACAGCAAGCAAATCATCCAGACTTACGATTCACTCTTCAGCCGAATCCAGGAAATCAAAGATATAATTTCAGGCACCATTCGCGTAGCGACGATTTACAGCATCGGGCTGCACGATCTGCCGCCGTATCTGAAAAAATTCTTGAAGGCTTATCCAACAGTTAATGTGCATGTGGAATACCGACGCTCGAATCAGGTCTATGAGGACGTTTTGGGCAACGTGGTGGATCTTGGGCTTGTGGCTTATCCCGCTCGCGACAGCAAGCTCGAGGTGGTGCCGCTGCGGAAAGACAGGCTGGTGCTCATTGTATATCCGCAGCATCCCTTCGCTAAGCTAAAGAGCGTCAAACTCAAGGACCTGACTGGCCAGAAGTTTATAGGGTTCGAACCAGATATTCCCACCCGTCGCGCAATCGACCGCATATTGAAGGACCAGAATGTGGCGGTGCAGCATGTCATGGAATTCGACAACATTGAAACCGTTAAGCGGGCTGTGGAAATTGACGCGGGCATCGCGATCGTGCCGCACAGCACAATTACCCAGGAAGTGAGCAAACAAACCTTGTCGGAAGTAATCATTGATGACGCGGAGTTCTTCCGACCACTGGCCGCGATTTATAAAAAGAATAAAGTTCTTTCGCCTGCCATGAAGCAATTCCTCGTGACGCTCAAAGGTGAAGCGAGCAAGGGGTAAAGGTTCCGGCGGAGCGTTCGCCCGGTTTTCAGTTCCCCAGAAATGCCGCGCTCGAATTGGTTTTAAGGACCATATTTTGAGTCGCTGGCGGATCCACGAAAAAATCCGTTTCAAATCTGGAGATGATCTCGACTTCCAGGGGTGCGGCGTTTGTCGGAAGCTCCGAGTTCAAAGCTATGAGTGTTTTGCCCGTTAGCTGCGAAGTTGTGGACCAACTGAAAGGGCGAAATGTGCGGCCCGAATTTGCGGAATCGCGCTCGCGAAATCGGGCTGTGGGATTGCTTTGCCAGACGGCATTATTGACCAGGAGCAGTATTTCCGGACCGGATGGCGCAATGTCCATAGTCCAATTCGTGCCCCGCGTTTCCATGACGAAATTAGAGAATGGTCTGCGAAAGGGCGCGCGGGTACTTGGGTTATATATTTGGGGAATGCAGTTGGAGATTTCATATTGGCCTGCTCCGCAAACCATAAAGAATTCGATTCCAAGGTGTCGCAGGCGGTCATCCAAAGGCAAAAGCATGAAAAAGTTATTCGTCGGATAAGGGACGCGCCCGGCGGAAATGTACTCTTCGCCTTTAATAAGCAAGCGCCACGGCCCTTCGTCGGACAAGTAGTTGGTGAAATATTTGGCTGAGCCGTGTAAACGCGGAGATTCCATGAAATTGGCATACACATCAAATGCGGTAATGTGCCACCAGGTCCACCCAGCGCGCAGATTCTCAGCAGAAGAATATCTAACCGAGCCTCCGATTAGCGGAGCCACGCTCCATTCACCTGGAGTAATCCCGCTGGGCGCTCCATTAAGGGTCACCTTTCTATCCTGCAATACTTTTGTTTGCGGGAGTGCCTGGGCCTGCCACTTCGATGCTGGTGTGATGGCTCGGTTTGGGACCGTGAATTCAACTTCGTCAGAGCCCAAACGAAGTTTCAGAGGAATCTCCCGTGATTGCCGCTGGTAACTTGTGAAATTTACGCACCAGAAAGCACCACGATTGCCAACCATTCGGCCTGCGCCAACGCTGGCCGGTGCGTATGTGCCATTTTTCAACTTAGCTTCGAATGATACTGTACCCGAATTATTATTAGTCGGAATTGGGATCCAGAGAACTAACGAATCGTAGTCGCTGCGAAGGGATGAGGCTGTGGCAGTGCCAAGCGGCTGTTGAAGCTTTTTGGGCAGGATGCGCCGAGCGATTTCCTTCCAATTTGGTTCGAACGAGAGAATATGGTTCGTCCCGAATGAAGCTTGGAGAATGGTTATCTCTGTGCCGTCGGAAAGAACAATTCTGCGGGGTTTATTACTTGGCGCATAGAACCAAACAATCACCAGAAGTAAGACCAAAGCCGTCCCAGCCATAGCCCATGCGCGCATGGGCAGGATTTTTAGAGAAGCTCACCAGGAAAGAAAGACAATCCCACAAAGAGTCCCAAGTGCTTATGCTTT
>DASWRJ010000253.1:0-4663 GCA_036403255.1 Verrucomicrobiia bacterium | reverse complement strand
TTTTTGAAGCGCACCTTCACTTCCGTGGCCCTGGCATGCCGCGCCACATTCGTTAAACCTTCCTGAGCGATGCGAAAAAGCGCGAGCTTCTGTTCGCTGCCAAGACGTTCCACAATGCCGCCGGTTTCCATGTGCGCCAGTATCTGATAACGTCTGGAAAATTCTTTCAGCATCGATCGAATGGCGGGGACTAATCCAAGATGATCGAGCAGATCGGGGCGCAATTGTCTGGAAAAATCATGCACCAACTCCATGGTGCCTTCGAGTAATCTGCGGGCCTGGCGAATTTTTGAGCGAATCGCAGGCGAGAGCGGCTCAGGAGTTTTTTCGAGCATGAACAGGCAAACGTGGATGGCAGTGAGCGATTGACCAACCTCGTCATGCAGTTCGCGGCTAATCCGCTTACGCTCATCCTCGAGCGCTTCTAAAAGAGAAATCGGAGAACGCGCTTGCCTCCGTCTGAACGCACTTGGCGCTTTGCGGCCATTAAATTGATCATCCATGAAGCCGAACTGAACTTAAATACCAGTTTACAACATCCATGCCGGACAGGCAGCGCGCTCCGATCCTGGATGCGCGCGCGTCACTCTGCCTTGCATGTTTCCACGCAATTCTGCAGAACTGTCGCATGACGATCTAATAGGGTGAAACCCCACCTGACAGTATTCACGCCAGCGAGTCCAATAGAACAGTCAAATGCGATATGTAATTTTTCGTGCGTTGGTTTGTGGAGTAATCCTTTTTTTAGCGGCGTGTTCCGTTCATGCTCCTAATCTTCCCCTGGAAGAAAATCCTCTTGATTTGCCCTTGCCTGGAGCGCACGAGTTGCGCATCATCACTCCCACCCTGCTCGAGCTAACGCTCATTTCCACCAAAGAACCCGACCCGGCTCCCGTGCAGCAATGGAATTTTGTGAATGATTCCGGCGCAGCACAACTTCCGGACATCAAGCAGATAAAAGTTGTGGTGGCGGCGCATGAAGCCAGCATCGAAAAGATAGGCTTTAAACGCCGTGTCCTTTACGCGCCATTAAAAAAGCGCGACCTGCGGGTCGCGAATTGGTTGTATTTGGAACTCGCCAAGCCAATCGGCCAAGGAGCCATTGTAGAGGTCTCGAATCCATCTGGGACCTTGTGGGCGACAAATATGTTTTGGCGCGCCAAGGCTGATCCCTGGCGCTGGAGCCCAGCCATTCATGTGAACCAAGTCGGTTACCTTCCTGCTTCCCCAAAACATGCCATGGTTGGTTACTACCTGGGCAACCTCGGAGAGTTATCATTATCCAAAGCCGCTGAAGGAGCTGATGCAAATAACGGCGTCGGTTTTAAGTTGATCGCTGCCAGTACGCACAAAGTGGTTCACGAGGGGAAGCTCCATTTGCGCGCCGAGAAAGGTTTCAATTTTCCAACGTATCAGCAGGTGTGGGAAGCGGATTTCAGCTCGTTCAGTACACCAGGAGAATACGTGTTGCAGGTCGCAGGGCTTGGCGTCTCATTTCCATTTCTGATCGATGAAGGCATCGGCGCTTGCTTCGCGCGCAGCGTCGCTTTGGGCCTGTATCACCAACGTTGCGGCACCTCGAACGTCCTTCCTTTGACGCGTTTCACACATGGGCCTTGCCACACCGCGCCCGCGGAAGTCCCGAACCTGACCTTCACAAATGCGCAATTCTTCATTGCCCAATCCTCTTCGGATGCCACCAACAATCCGCGCCATGTCGCGCCTGTTTTCAAAAATTCCGAGGCGAGTCTTTATCCGTTTCACCGGCACGGTTTGATTGATGTCTCTGGCGGTCATCATGATGCCGGGGATTATAGTAAATACACCATCAACAGTGCGGGGCTTATTCATTACCTTGTCTTCGGCGCGGACAACTTTTCAGGAGCGGGTGAGCTTGATAACCTGGGCTTGCCAGAAAGTGGCGATGGCAAAAGCGACTTGCTCCAGGAAGCTAAATGGGAAGCCGACTTTCTCGCCAAAATGCAGGATGAGGACGGGGGCTTTTATTTCCTCGTTTATCCTCGGAATCGGCGATATGAGAATAACGTCAAGCCAGACAAAGGTGATCCGCAAATTGTTTGGCCGAAGAATACAGCCGCTACGGCTGCCGCCATTGCCGCGCTGGCGCAATGCGGTTCTTCGCCTCGCTTTAAGAAACAATTTCCGGCTGAGACGGCACGCTATCTTGAGGCTGCGGTTAAAGGCTGGGCTTTCCTCGACAAGGCGATTCAAAAGTACGGAAAGGACGGCGCATACCAAAAGCTCACGCACTATGGGAATGAGTTTATGCATGATGATGAACTCGCCTGGGCCGCCACAGAACTTTTTGTGGCGACTGGTGAGGACAAATATCACAAGCGGGTTCTCGAGTGGCTGAATCCATCAAATCCAAAAACGAAAAAATGGGGCTGGTGGCGTCTGTATGAAGGCTATGGCCGTGGAATCCGCAGCTATGCGTTTGCCGTAAAGAGCGGACGCCGAAAACAAAATGATTTGGATTTGCCCCTGCTCACCAAATGTGAAAATGAAATCATTGCTGGGGCAACCGAGCAAATGCATCGGGCCGAAGAGAGCGCCTATGGCATCAGCTTTCCTTCGGAAACAAAACGCACGCGCAGCGCCGGCTGGTTCTTTGCTTCGGAAGCTGAATTCGATTTGGCTGTCGCCATGCAATTGGATTTCCCAAGCAAAAATGATCCGCGCCCTAAATTTCTGGAAGCCATGCTCAGCAACTTCAATTTCGAAACGGGCTGCAATCCCGTCAATATGACGTACATCACGGGCCTGGGTTGGAAACGCCAGCATGAGATAGTGAGCCAATATGAACAAAACGATTGGCGCAGACTCCCTCCCAGCGGTTTGCCAATCGGAAACATTCAGGGCGGCTTCGGCTGGCTGGACCGTTACCAAAAAGAATTGGGCGCTCTCAGCTTTCCACTTGATGGCGATCAGGAGAATCCGTATCCATTTTATGATCGTTGGGGAGACAGCTTTAATCTTAGCACCGAGTTTGTCATTTTGAATCAGGGCCGCAGTGTAGCCGCCGCCGCTTTTCTTCTGGCCAAAACAAGCCTGAAAGAGCAGGCCTGGAAAAGTTCCTCTGCGCAAATAGTGTTCGCGCAGCCTTCCAGCGACGCAGGGAGACCGGTTCCAGCCACGCTTCAAATTGATGATCCCGATTTAAAAATTGAGAAGGCGCAAATTGTCTGGGAACACCAGAATGAGCAGCCTCTCTTTGGCACAAATTTCTTACTTTCGCCAGCAACCCAATCCGGCTTGCTTGAGGCAGAAGCTTGTTGGCCCGATGGCCGGCGTGTGTTCGCATCCACAAACCTAAGCGCGCGTTCTGGAATCAAGCCGTGACCCTTACCCTTGCTGGGGTCCTTTCCGAATTCCGTCCGGAATTCAAACGAAATCCCTCTAAAACCCTTTGGTTTCGCCAAAAATTCCGTGTATTTGGGGTCTTTTCCGATGTTCAGTGGAGTCTTAACCCACTTATGAAAAACGGCTCTCAAAACGTATTTTCCTCAGACGTAAGTAGAAGCAGAGGGTGCCCTGATGTATGGGCCGCTTCCCAATGAAAATTCTTTTCGTCCATGATCGGTTCGGTGCGTTTGGTGGTGCAGAAGCCAACGCCCTATTGTCTGCGGTCGAGTTAAAGCGGCGCGGGCATACTGTTGGCATTTTGCACGGGCCAGTCACCGGCCGGGGTGAAAAGGCCTGGCGCGATACTTTTCAAAGTTTTTATCCCCTGGGCGTTGGCGACAATAAAGCCAGGACGCATGCAGCTTACTGGGAATTTCGGCCAGATGTGGTCTTTGTTCACAAAATGCCGGACATAGAAGTGCTGGAGCAGCTCGCGGCATCGCGCGTGCCTGTGATCAGGATGGTCCATGATCATGACCTCTATTGCATGCGCAGTTACAAATACTTCTTCTGGAATCGCAATATTTGCCAGCGCGCCGCCTCGGCTTTTTGTCTTTATGGCTGTGGCGCATTTCTCAGCCGGCGTCGCGACGGGGGGTGGCCGCTCAAGTGGGTCAGCTATTTGGCCAAACGGAAGGAAATCCGCCTGAACCATAAATTCCAACGCATGCTCGTGGCCAGCCAGTACATGAAAGAGGAGCTTTTGCGGAACCGATTTGATGAAGAAAAAATCCGCATTCTTCCTCCAGCCACTGACTGGGCAGATACCAGCATCCGCAGCTCATTTAGTGAGCGCAATCTGATCATTTTTGTCGGGCAAATCATTCGCGGCAAAGGCGTGGATGTCTTAATTGAGGCTCTGAGCCGGATTTCAGTTCCATTTGAGTGCGCGATCATCGGGGACGGAAATTTCAAAGGCTACTGCCAGGTCCTTGCGCAACGGCTTCAAATTGCAGACCACATTCATTTTACCGGTTTTTTGCCTCAAACCGAAATTCGCAATTATTATCGGGAGGCCACAGTCGCCGTCATGAGTTCCATTTGGCCTGAACCTTTTGGTGCTTCCGGACTGGAAGGGATGCGTTATGGATTGCCCGTAGTCGCCTTTAATGCCGGGGGAATCAAGGAATGGCTCATTGACGGACACAATGGCTTTCTTATCCCCTGGATGGATCGCGGCTGCTTCGCGACGCGTGTTGAGCAGCTTTTGTGCGATAAGCCGCTCGCGCGGCAGCTC
>DASWRJ010000252.1:0-2497 GCA_036403255.1 Verrucomicrobiia bacterium | reverse complement strand
ACGCCAGTTATGATTCGTTGCATTCCATAACTGGTGTTCGGTCTGAAGCTCTTCAGAACTCTCCAGTCGCAATCATTTATCTCGACCTCAACTCCTTCGCCGAGCTAAAGCAAAATCCAACACTTTCCTGGCCGCGCGAGTTGCACGCAAAACTTCTGCAAAAACTCTCGGCTGCCGGTGCCCGTGCCGTCGTATTTGACATAGTTTTCAGCCAGGCCGGCCCCAATGCTGCAGCGGATGCCGCTTTCACGGAAGCGCTCCGCGCCAATGGCCACGTTATCCTCGCGGCCGAATATGCGAACACCACCATTGCACCTTCGCGGGAGCAGAGCAGCTTTCGCATGGGCACAGTGCAAAGCATTTACCCGCGCTTCGCGAGTGCTGCCGCCGGTGTTGGAATCGCCTCCCAAAAAATCGAGGAAGACAATCTCGTGCGCCATTATCTGGCCGGTTTTCCGCATGCAAATGACTCCACTCCTTCCCTCACCTGGGCTGCTGCCAGTCACGTTCGGCTTCCAGTCACACAAGCGGCTGCCGCGATGCAAATGGCAAATCAACATTGGGTTCGCTATTACGGCCCGCCGCTATCCATTCCCCATGATAGTTACAGCCGAGCTTTGACAGAGACGGCTGCCGCGAAATCGTTCAAAGGTAAAATCGTGTTCGTCGGCGCCCGGCCATCGGTGGATTTGTTCAATGCCCATAAAGATCAGTTCAGAAGCCCATTTCATTCCGAGGACTACAAGGAATTCTTCATGCCAGGCGTTGAGGTACATGCGACTGAAATGCTCAACCTCATTCGAGGTGATTGGCTTGCGCGCCTCGCGCCGGGGTTTGAAGCCGCAATTTTGATTTTTGCAGGCCTGCTTTTTGGGAGTGGCCTCGTTTGGCTTCGACCCATCCCAGCAACAGTTGTCTCATGCGCCGGCTCTGGTCTATGCCTGGCTGCCGGTCTGGCTAGCTTTGCGCATGGGGTTTGGTTTCCATGGTTGATCATTTCAGGAGCACAAATCCCAACCGCGCTTGGTGGCGCCTTTCTATATTACTCGATCGAGTGGTTTCGCGCGCGCCGGCGTTTCGAAGCTGCGCGGCGCATCGCGGAGGAAAAAATTCGTGAACAGGCGGCCCTGATCGATAAAGCTAATGATGCCATTCTGGTGGAATCCCTCACTGGCTGGATCGAGTATGCCAACCCGTCGGCCGAAAGGCTCTATGGATGGACCCTGGCTCAACTGCTCGTAGCGAAAGCTGGCACGAAAAGCTTTGCTCTGGAGCCCATTGCTGCCGAGCAGGCAAGGCAAACATCTCTGGAGAGCAACGAATGGAGTGGAGAACTTCGGCAGCAGAATCGCGCAGGGAAGGAAATCATTGTCGCGAGTCGTTGGACTTTGATCCGCGATCAGTCGGGCCAGCCTCAGGCATTGCTGGTGATTAATACCGACATCACGGAAAAGAAAATTCTCGAAGCACAATTTCTCCGCACGCAACGACTCAATACCATTGGCATGCTCGCGGGCGGCATGGCACACGATCTCAATAACGCTCTCGCGCCGATTTTGATGGGCGCGCAATTGCTGCGCCGCAAGGCGGCCGATGACGAATCTCGTCAAATGCTCTTGCTCATCGAAACAAACACTTACCGAAGCGCGGACATGGTGCGGCAGGTATTACTGCTCGCCCGTGGGAAAGATGGCGACCTCGAGCAGATTCAGGTCGGTCCGATTGTTAAAGAGGTGGAAAAAATCGCGCGGGAAACATTTCCCAAGACTATCAAAATGGAATCGTTTCTTCCAGGCGACCTTTGGCCAGTCCACGGCAATCCCACTCAGCTCTATCAGGTTTTGCTCAATCTCAGCGTCAACGCCCGCGATGCTATGCCAGAGGGTGGCAAATTGACTTTCATTTTGGATAACGTGGATCTGAGCACTGAGGAAGCAGGAAAAATTCAGGACGCCAAGCCCGGTCATTATGTTTCCTTGCTCGTCTCAGATACTGGAACGGGCATGACTCCAGAAGTTCAGGCGAAGATTTTCGAGCCATTCTTTACCACCAAAGCTGAAGGCCAGGGTACCGGAATCGGCTTGGCCACGGTCATGCGCATCGTTAAGGCGCATTCTGGATTCATCCGCTTGGAAAGCGAGCCAGGGCGTGGCACCAGTTTCGAAGTTTTTCTCCCGCGCTCCACCGCTCTTCCGAAGGCTACGGCCGCTTTGGATAGTCTTGCCCAATTGCGCGGCAAGGGAGAAATAATCTTGCTGGCAGACGCTGAGGAAGCAATTCGGAATATAATGTCCACTGAATTGAAAGCCGCGGGCTATGAAGTTATTACAGCCGCCAATGGAGCGGAAGCAGTACAATACTTTCGTGAAAACGCAAGACGAGTGCGGCTCTTCATCACCGATAACCCGATGCCGTTCGTGGGTGGCCTTAGCGCTATTCGCATTTTGCGTGAGCAGAATGCGACATTGCCAATTATCCTGACCGGCGCAGAACCTGG
>DASWRJ010000251.1:0-2768 GCA_036403255.1 Verrucomicrobiia bacterium | reverse complement strand
GCGCAGGATTTCATCCACCGCGTAGGCAAGGAAGATCGAGAGAATCAGGCAGCCAGCCCAGCCGAATTCCTTCAGCATATCTCCGTAGGATACGCCCGCCGCCACGCGTTCCTGCACCGGGAACTTCTGCCCGAGCATCATGATTCCATAGACCGCGGTCGGGATGAGATAGAGCGCCACTTTCCAACGCCACGAATTTTCGCCGCCCGCCGCGCCAACGGCGATGGCCAGCACTCCGCCCAGAACCAGCCCGCCCGGCCAGCCCGCGTGCAGCATGTTCAAGTGCTTCGTCTTGCTCTGCGAAAAGAGCGTGGCCGTGATCGGATTGATGGCCGCCTCCACTGCGCCCGCCGCCAGTGCGAAGACGAACGTGCCCAAATACAGGCCCGTGTAACCTGTGGCCGTCACCGTGATCACGGCTGAGACAACATGCGCGATAAAGGCAAAGGCGATCGTTCGCCCATAGCCGAATCGGTCAATGACGAGACTGAAGAAGATGATGCTCAACGCCTGGGGATATAGCCCGGCGCCCTGAATCGAGCCTTTCTGCGTCTCGGAGAGATTGAAGAGCACTCCCCATTCGTTGAGAAGAAACGCGCGGATGACGAAGCCGAACGCGACCGCGACCAGCGCGATAATGCACGCGACAAATAGTCGGGTTTGATTAGCTTTCATGTGGTTCGACCTGGTCGATTTGAAAATGTCTGCCTGAGATCACTTTTGGATGTTCCGGCGCCGTAACTACTTCTCTGCGTTGTTCGGTGTGGCGCTCATTTGTCCAACCGAATTCCCCATGGAAACAGCCGCGTTAACGCGTCGCACTCGCTGTGTTAGTCAGCGGCTCGCGTTTGGGCCTGAATTTGTCCCGTTGCCGATCCAGTTCTTCCAACTTTTTCAGCGCTTCCTGTTCGGCCGCGCGCGCATTGCGGGCTGACGCGCCATGCTTGGCGGTGCCCAGCTTCCCGCGCTTTTGCAAATAAACCCCAAGCATATTGGAATAGCCGTCAATCAGCGGCAAATAACCTTCGCGGCAGCGCAGCCGCAGCGCCTGCAGATGGTTCAACTTCAGCGCAAGCACCGGCTCCTGCCGCGTGAATTCCCATTCCGATATGATGCTCTGCAATTTAACTTCCATCTGCATCGGCAAATCGCTTTTATTCAAGCGGACTTCCACCGGCGTCGCCAGAATGTCATCCAATTGCCGCCACATTTCGGATTCGTTCCAGACAAAATGATTTTGTCCGCCCTGAAAATTGACCACGGTCAGCGTCCACCATTTGTCGACGTCAATCAGCTTTTCGAAATGCCCGCGGAAGTTTGCCAGAAAAGAGGTTTGCCAATTCAAATTCGCGGGCAGTTGCGCGAGCATATTCTGCAAACATCGACGCCCGTCCTTTAATCGCAGCAACTCATGGACAAATAACTGCGCGCAACTCGAATAAAATTCCGAAGCGCTTTCAAAATTGTCCTCGGGCCAACTCAGTTGATTGAACGTGAGCGCCTGGCGCTCGCGCAACCGTTCGCGCACCAGGCGAAGCGCATCGGGATTCTTCTGTTTCCGGAGCAGGGCGGTTTCCGGTTCAAGGGTCAGCTCAGCCAGCCCCGTTAATTGCAGTTCCTCCGTCAAGCCAATGCAGAGCCACGGCGGCAAGTCAGCCAGCATCGGGCTGGCGTGGCGATTGGCAATTTCCATCAGCAGCACCTGGACCATGGCAGAAATCAGCCGGTCGCGATTGACCCGCTCCGGGATGCTCACTTTATAGCCCCAGCGATCTTTGAAACGAATGCTGGCGATATCAATCGGCTCGTTATCGCTTTCGTTTGGATGCAACAAAATGGAGATCGATCCCCTCCACTCGTCTCGCATGCCCAATTCCGTCAGCAGCGCTTTTTTGATCGCTTCACACGAGATGGCGAAAAGAGCCGGATCCAGCCGCACATACGCAAGCTGCCCGGTCGAACCGTTTTTGAAGTGATTAGGCCCGACCGAATAACCGCGCACGACAAATTGTCCAGACTGGCTGCGTAGCGTCAGGGCTTGCTGCGGCGCCGCATTGGCGCAGGCGACCAGCAGACAAAAGAGCAGGCATGCGCAGGAGGGTTTCATAACACTGTTTCCCGCTGAACCGGCGTGAATTTCGCGCCCGATTCGCGGTTATTTTTTAGGCTCGCTCTTTTTCGTTTCAGTCTTCGTCGGGGCTGCGGGTTTGGAGTCGCTCTTGGATTCGCTGCCGCTGGATTTAGTCTCACTGCTCGATGTGGTGTTGGCTGCGGATTCTTTTTTAGCGCCTTCCTTATAATTCTCGCTGCGGTAATCAGTAATATAAAAGCCACTCCCTTTGAAAATCAGGCCTGCCCCTGCCCCAATTAGCTTTTTCACCTTCCCTTTGCCCCACGTTTTTTGCGCACAAAGCTCTTTCGGGCAGGTGGTTAAAGGTTTGTCGGCAATGGATTGAAAGAATTCAAAGGTATGGTCGCATTTCTGGCACTGGTACTCGTAAGTCGGCATAGGCCTGCATAATAAAGACAATTTATTCACCAGTAGCAAGCGCAACTTGGCCACCGTTTTGCAAGGACAGGTGCGTCAGCAGGTGCCCTTCATCTCCGCCGGAGCAGGGCTCATAAAGTTTTCGTGAAATATTTGGGGGGTTACACCATAAATGTCCCACCCCCTCTGCTACACTCTTGGCATGAGATGGTTTTCCATCCAAAATTCAATGGCGCCCTCGCCCACCGAGAATAGCGAATCGGTGACTGGCGCCACGCAT
>DASWRJ010000250.1:0-6821 GCA_036403255.1 Verrucomicrobiia bacterium | reverse complement strand
GCATTACCCCAATCGACAGCTCGCATTCAGACATCGCCTGGCCCCTGGCCGCCACTGGTTACAATTTGAAATCCAAACCCAATCTCGACCCGCAAACACCCTGGACGGCTGTGAGTGATTTGGATACGCCCTCCAACAATTTCCATCATGTCACGGTGAACACCTCCATCGGGCAGCGTTTCTACCATCTGGAAAAGCCTTAGCTCTAAAAACAAGCTCGCGAGTGAAATTTAGATCGTGGAAAATGCGCTCGTGACTGGAGAGAAAGTCATTATCGAAGCCAAGCATCTGGAGCCTGCCTCGCCAGCGCCTGTACGAAAATTCAGCGCCCCGCGAGCCGGCCTTATCCTCGGCCACTTGCCTCAATTTGCCAGAAATCCGCTCGAATTCCTTGAGCGCTGCGCAAAGTACCACGGCGACGTCGTTCCACTCCGCTTCTTGCATCGGCGCGTCCTCCTGCTCAATCATCCCGATCACATCGAGCAAGTCCTTACCGCGCAAAGCAAACATTTTCGCAAAACCATAGGCTATCGCACCCCCTTCATGCGCAGCCTCTTCGGCCAGGGGTTGCTCACCAGCGAGGGAACACTCTGGACCCAGCAACGTCGTCTCGCGCAACCCGCATTCCACCGCGATCGTATTGCGGGCTACGCCAACATTATCGTCCAATTCGCCCACGAAACACTTTCCAATTGGCGGGCTGGCGAACGCATCGATATCCACGCCGCCGTCATGAAACTGACCACGCGCGTCATCGTGAGAACTTTGTTCAATGCCGAGGTGCCGCCTGCCATTGCGCAACTAAACGATGCCTCCGAAGTCGTGCTGCGCGAGTTCAGCCAGCAATATCGCCTCTGGCGCTTCATTCGCATTTTATTCGCAGATAAAGGCTCGCGCCGCTTTAAAGAAGTCCTCGGCGAAATCGACAGCTTTATTTACCGCCTCATTGACGAGCGCCGCAGCACCGGTGAAAACCCCGGCGATCTGCTTTCCATGCTTCTCGCCGCTCGCGATGAATCCGGCGCCGGCATGTCCGACCGCCAGCTTCGCGATGAACTCGTTACCTTAATGGTCGCTGGCCTTGATACGACCGCTCTCGCTGTCTCCTGGTCTATGTTCCTGCTCGCCAAAAGTCCCGCGGCACAAACCAAAATTCGCGCCGAAATTAAGCAAGTGCTGGGCGGCCGTCCCCCAACTTTTACTGATCTTCCGCAACTGCGATTCACGGACGCTGTCCTCAAGGAATCCATGCGCCTTTATCCTCCGGCCTGGATCGTAGGCCGCGAAGCCCTCAGCGAGTGTCAAATCGGTGGAATGACCATTCGTCCCGGCACATCCGTGATCATGAGCCAATGGCTCAAGCACCGCGATCCCCGTTATTTCTCCGATCCATTGGCCTTTCGGCCGGAGCGTTGGCTCGAAGATTCGGCTAAAGCGCTGCCCAAGTTCGCCTATTTCCCCTTTGGCGGCGGTCCGCGCGTCTGCATCGGGAACACCTTTGCCCAAATGGAAAGTTCTCTGACCTTGGCCTGCATCCTTCAACAGTTTGGGTTCAGTTGCGCGCCAAATTATGACGTGCCGCTCTGGCCCTCTATTACTTTGCAACCTCAGGGAGGAATATGGCTGCAATTGGAAGCTTGATCGCCGCTCTCTTCGCTGACAAGCAACCCAACCTCAGCACTGAGCGATTGCTCTTGCGCGGACTCGAACTGAGCGACGCTGGCGAAATTCAGCGGTTGGCCGGCGATCGCAAAATCGCCGATACCACCCTGCTCATTCCTCATCCTTACCCGGACGGCGCTGCTGCCGAATTCATCACCAACGTTCAACGCGACTGGAAAGAGCAAAAGAGCGCTGTCTTTGCTCTGAGGAATAACCAATCAAGCGCTTTTTGCGGGACGATGGGCCTCTCCTTGGATCATCTCCATTCCCGCGCTGAATTGGGCTATTGGATTGCTGTCCCGCTCTGGGGACAAGGCCTCTGCACCGAAGCTGCGCGTGCTCTCTTGGAATTCGGTTTCACTCAGCTCAGCCTCCACCGCATTTGGGCCCAGCATTTTTCGCGAAATCCAGCCAGCGGGCGCGTTCTGCAAAAGCTCGGCATGCGACATGAAGGCCAGCTTCGCCAGCATATCAAAAAAGCTGACTGCTTCGAAGACACAGAATGCTACGGCATTTTGCAGCAGGAGTGGCCAGTCGCGCGCTCCATTCCGGGTGCTTAGCCGAATCGTATTCTTCAATGCACCGCCAATAGTTCCTCTATTTCTTTCGCCACTCGCATCCCACTTTCCAACGCGCCATGCACCGTTCCCATCTGATAATCAAGTGTGGTCGCTTCCCCAGCGAAAAATAATGTGTCTGCGATTGGTTCGCCGAGCAGTTGCGGCAATTCCAGCCCGTTCACCGGCAAATAGCTATACGCGCCGCGCGCAAATGGGTCTGCTTTCCAGTTGTGGTGATCCACTCTTTGCAAAAGCTTTCCCAGCCGCGCCGGTGATTCGTCAAAAAATCCAGCCAGCGCCTTCAATCCCCGTTCCACCACGAACTTCTCCTCGCGCACCGCCAATCTCGCTCCCCTCGGACCTCCGGCCCACCCTGTCAGCACATTCGCATTCTCATTCGTCCACCAGGTCGGCAACCATTCATCTTCCGAATGGATAAAGCCGAAGTGTGGCTTGGGCCAAAAGCGTTCCTTGAATTCGAAAACGACCTTGGTCACATCACCAAACGCAATCTCCTGAATCACTGTTCGCTTTGTATTTATATCCGGGCTGAACTCAATCCTCTCCGCTTTCAAAACGCCCAGAGGCAACGTCAAAACCACGATCTCGCCCGAATAATTTTCGCGCTTCCTCCCCGCCAAGGCCCCGACCTCCACGTGATTTGGTCTCCAATCAATCGTCTTTACAATCGTCCGCTTCGAAACACGAACGCCGCTCGCCGCAAGTTCCGTTTCCAGCCAATCAATCAGCGCGCCATAACCGCCAATAATTCGCTCCATGCTGTTGCCGCCGATTGCCTCCGCGCTTTCCTCCGCCGCCGCGATGCTGTGAACACCAATTTTATGCTGGTCCGCGGCATTGAATCCTTCCACAAAATCAATCGCTATGTTTCTGGTTTGTTTTGGGATTCGCTCTGCCGCGATGAATTCCGCAAATGTCTGATCCGGTTTCTCACGATCAATTCTCTTGAACACTTCATCAATTTCGCTCCACAAATCCCGGCGCTTAAGTCGCCCACCGACCGGCTGCCAATGTTCATCGGTCACGGCGCCCGTGCGCAGCGGCGCTTCATCTATCAGTCCCCAAAGCGGTTTGCTTCGGCCATGAATAAACTCCGCGCCCAGCTCGATCGCATAAGGCGCGTGCCGCGTGTAAATTCGTCCTCCGACCCGGTTGCGCGCCTCCAGCACATGCACTTGCCAGCCGCCTCGGCAGAGTTCGCGCGCCGCCATCAGTCCTGAAATTCCTCCGCCAATCACCAATGCTGCCGGTCTCCGATTCATACGCTCTCCTTAGCCTGAATATAGCATAGACTTTTCTGAACCGGAGCGCGCCAGGCCCAGCTCTGCGGCATCAATTGTGCTCTGTAAATCACGGCGCGCGTGGCGCCGTTATCGAATGGGTATTCGGTTTATGCTGACTTACGATTTGATTTACCTGGGGTTAATTCCCCTGGCCGGAGTCGTCTTTTATCTTTGCGGCTATCGCGCTGGCGAAAGAAAAACCAGAAAAGAACTCAAGCACCTGCTCAGCGATTCGGAGGAAACCTCTGGTGCGCATACACTTGAGCTGGAAGAGTCCTCTCCCTTGTTTGTCTTCCGCGGGCACAGCAGTTTGCCGCAATACAATAAGCGCGCTGATTTCGGCCGGAATTAAGTTGCGTGAAATTTGCTTTCGCGCGCGCGGCAGCAACGCCGTCACGCCTCTATTTTGCTGTCAACAGTGGTGCTACCCGGCGCAAGACCCATTCGTCAGCCCCGAGCTTTTTCGCATTCTCAAAATCTTTAAGCGCCTCTGTGCGTTTCCCAAGCAACAGATAAGCCAGTGCCCGATCGGCCAGCAGCGTCAGGTCCGGCATGCGCGGATTCAGGCGTTCACCCAGCTCCACAATGGCCGCCTTCAAGTCTTCGACAAATTCCAGCCCCAGGGCTTTCCGAGCGCGCGCCCGGCGCAGCAGCCACGAACTTTTCCAGCGCGCGTTTTTCAAGTGTGGCTCGATTTGCTCAAGCGCGCTCCGGCATTTGTTTGCATCAATCAACGCCTCGATCCATTCCACTTCGAGCACAATGCTCCCGGTTTGCTCGAACCCCTCTTTCAGCCCTGCAATGCAATCGTCCCACTTTCCAAGCCGCCCCTGAATCTGGGCGCGCTGGAGATAAGCATCCAAGTCCGGTGGCCCCTCCTTAAATGCTTCATTCACCGCCACCAAAGCTGCTTCCGGTTTTCCCAATGCAGCCTGGATTTCCGCTTTCAGCAAATAGATCGAGGACCGCGAATCGCCTTCCTCCACCAGCTTCAAAGCGTGTTCCGCCGCCGCCAGTGCCTGAGTGCTTTTTCCTTCCAGCAGGTAAATGCGCGCCAATTCCTTCTCCACATAAGATAATTTCGGATCCAGCCGCAGCGCCGCTTTGAAGTCCGCCTCCGCCTTTTGCAATTGCCCGAGTGCGCGGTACTCTGTGGCGCGTTTGCTGAGCAACGAAGCCGACGGACCCTGCAAAGCAATAATCGAATTTAACAACTCCACTTGATGCTCCGGGCTGTCATGCGCCAGAGCAGGGAAGGTTCCGAGGAAGCAAACGAAAAAAACTAATGTCCATCCAGCCACGCGTCGCCGCGTATTATCTTTGGGAGCATCTCCTCTTTCCCGAGCTTTCATCAGTCCTCCATCAGCAACCACGGATCGAGAATGAAATCGCTGCTATCCAATCCTACGTTATGACCTTCGATCGCGAGCACGTTCTTGCCGTCCTTCAAATATTTCTCAAAATCCTTCAGCACGTAATAATAATATCTGCCGCTCGCGTTGTGCGCCTTGATGCCCTTCGCCTCTTTGCCTCTCCCTTTTTCAACGTTCGCGCGGGCCACTTCTTTGCCATTCAGATATGCAATGAATCCGTCATCGTAGCTAATCATCAACCCCAGCTCCGCAATATAATCCGCGTGCTCGATTTCAAATTCGTGCCGCAAATAAACCACCGAATAGCTGTTGCGCATATCAGCGAGAATCGTGCGCACGTTATTGTAGCCATAGCCGAACCCAGCCGGGCCGGATTTCCAATCATCATCTTTATATTTCAGCGTATTCCAATTCGTCTCCGGATGCCCGCCCGTGAAATATCGCCAATCCGAGTGCCGCAATATGGCTTCGTAAAAATCTTCCGGCGGTTCGCCTGGAAAATCTTTGCCCGGGCCCGACGGCGGTTTATAGGCCGGCGCCTGCCACGGCGTGGCGATCCGGGCCAGATTTACGGTCGAGCTTTTCACTATCGAAAATCGATCACGCACTTCGCCGTACTTGTTCAACATGATTGATGTCAGCGTATCTCCCTTTATATCCACAATCACTGACCCGTGCTCCACCACCACTTTGCGCATCACTGGCATGGTTCCCTTGCGGCGCACGACTGTGCCGCCATTCCCGGCCACGACTTGCACATCCCCTTCGTTCGGGTGAATCCCCGCGCTCTTCCGGTAAGCGCCGCTCCCATCCGGATCACCGTCCCGATCATCCAGCACCGCGTTTTCGGCCACCGTGGGTGTCGCGTATGCCCCATCGATCAGCATCGATCGTTCATAAATATGCGAGTGGCCCGTCAGCACCAGGTCCACCCCGCCTGATTCCAGGATCGGCATAATATGTGTCCGCATCTCGACAAGCTGCCGCTCGCGATCGCTGTCGTGCGTGCCTTTTGTATAGGGCGGATGATGAAAATACGCCACGATCCAATCTGACTGCACATTCTCCAAATCCGCTCGCAACCACCGCGCCATGGCCCCAGTAGGCTTTCGGTCCAAATCATGCGAATCAAGGCAGACAAAATGCACTCGCCCGTATTCGAACGAGTAAAACGCTTCTGTTCCCGAAGCCAATCCGCCCGCCTCTGCTTTGGTCGGCAAAACATACGCGTCAAAATATGGCCCAACTCCGTTCGTCCCTCGCGAAGTCGTCCCTTCATGATTTCCCAGCGCGGCCCAGCAGACTGTGTTGCGCAGGGTCGGTTCATACACCTCGAAGAACCGCGTTTGAAACTCCGCGTCCCGTCCGCGCAAATACGCCATGTCTCCCACGTGTAGGTAAAAATCCAGTGGATGATTCTGCTGCTTCACGAAATCCACCATCGCGGCATAATTCGTCGCCTGCGCGTCGCGTCCGGTTCCCGAGTCGCCCACCACCCAAAAGCGCATCGCCTTATCTGTCCCAGGCACCGGATGCGTGTGGAAGTGGTAGCTTTCGTCCACAGTCGTTAATCGATTCTCACTGTCAAAGATGCCGTAGTAATAAAGCGTGTCTGGGTCCAACCCGGTTATGGTCGCTTCGTACTGCCAGCAGTTATTCGGCGCGCTGTGCAGCCGCCGCACGCTGGGCGCCAGCTTCGTGTTTTTGTTCGTGTTGCCTGTAGCGATCGCAATCGATTTGCCACGCACTTCCTGCTCCAATCTGTCCGGACTTAAGCCGAAGCGCACTACCGGCTCGATTGCGCTGCCCGTCCTCCACACCACGCAAATCGAATGCGGCGTCGCCATTTGCAAATAGGGCGCGCGCAGAAAATTGGTGCCGTGGATATTTGCGCGCGTGGAAAATGCGGTCATCACCCATTG
>DASWRJ010000249.1:0-4799 GCA_036403255.1 Verrucomicrobiia bacterium | reverse complement strand
GCAAGTCATTCCGGGGGCTCCCCCCTGGCCGATCCAGAGCCGCTAAATGCAGCCCTGCATTCTCATTACGGGCGCGGAGCGGTTTTCTTGCAGAAAAATATTATATTTTATTTGCAAGATTTTCCCGCAACTCACGTATCGACCCTTGAAGACCAAAAAAGAAAAAGAGCTTATGACCACTTTTGAATCCAGAACTAATCAACGCCCCGCCACCTCCACCATGCTGCGCCTGGCCGTGCCCGCCGCCGCGCCGCTTTCGAAGCCGCAGACACTCGTCCATTCGGTGCAGCAAGCCATGCGCGAGGTGGATGCCGAGAAACTGTTCCGGGTCGCCTGGCCGAGCGCCGGCATCGCCTATCAGCCCAAGATTCTCCTCGCGATCCTTTGCTATTGCTACGCGTCCGAGATTTACGGCTCGCATGCGGTTGAAGACGTGATGCGGCGGGATGTGAGTTTCCGGCAGCTTTGCCACGAAGAATTTCCAGGGCCAGGGGTCATCCGCCGCTTCCGCAAGCATAACCGCGAAGCCCTCCAGCGCGCGCTCGGCCGGATCTTGCAATCCATGGCCGAGCAAAAAGTGGCCGATGGGACAGTTACCAGGGTGGATAGCGCGCAGATTGCCGAGGAAGCCACCCGGCGCGTCACCATGGCAATGTTTATAGATAGCATGGAGCTCGATGGATTTTAGCACACACCAGCCAGTCTTCTAACCGGACAATTAGGCTGCCAAGTGGAGGTCCCCTCTCCTCCGACCCTGCCTTTGGAGGAGAGGGCCACCATTTCCCGGCCTATCAGCCGCATTTATGTTTGCCATGGAATCGTGTTGTGCTCATTACTTGAGCATGCCCGAGCGCGAGGAATTTATTCCGACCCGTGCCAGCCTTCTCCAGCGGTTGAAAAACTGGGAAGACCAGGCCAGTTGGGAAGATTTCTTCAATGCCTACTGGAAGATCATCTACGGCCTCGCGCGCCACACTGGCCTCTCGGATGCTGAGGCGCAGGATGTCGTTCAGGAAACGATGGCCACCGTCGCACGGCAAATGCCCGGGTTCAACTACAACCCAGCCCTCGGCTCATTCAAGACCTGGCTGATGAACCAGACCCGCTGGCGCATTGTGGACCAATTTCGCAAGCGCGGCCCCCTGCCCTCCGCCGCCAGCGCGGCCGGTGATAGCTCCACTGCGGCGGATCCCATTGCCCAGCTTATCGATCCCGCGAGCGAAAACGCCAATACCTATTGGGAAAACGAATGGCAACGGAACCTCTACGATGCCGCCGTGGCCAACGTCCGCCGCAAAGCCGATCCCGGCAAATACCAAATTTTCGACTTCCTGATGAAAAAAGAGTGGCCGGCGGAAAAAGTGGCCAGCTTCTTCAAGATTTCCGTGGACCAGGTGTACGTGGATAAGCACCGCATTTCAGAAATGATCAAAGCTGAGGTCAAGCGCCTGGAAAAAGGAGCCAGCTAATCGGGAGGGAAGTAGTCGGTAATCAATCGGGCCATTAGTCGGGAGGAAAACGGCAAGTTATATATATATGCTTACCAAGCCGTTAGGTCCGTTAGAGCCGTTAGGAGCCCTGAAAACATTGAATAACTTTGATGTTTTAACTGTTCGGGCTACCCGTTAGGACCCGTTAGGAATTGGACTGCATCAAAGGCGTGCCGAAGATTGGCCGGCGGTCCAATGGGTGTTTACCACGCAATCGTTTCGTGCTGATTCTAAAGTTCTTAAGATTGAACCCATCCCTGCTTCGGCTAAACTAAACGCGTAATGAATTTATGAGCAGGAATTGGATTCTCTCATGTAATAGATTTTGGTGTTTGGCTGCAGTGGCTTTGTTCGCAGGACCAGCGGTCGCGAAGGCAGCGGGGACTGAAGAACGGGACGTCCGCCGCGACACGGTGGTGGAAGCGGTGCAGCGGGTGATGCCAAGCGTTGTGAATATCGCGACTGAGACGATTCTCCCAACGCGTGATCCGATGGAGAACCTGTTTCGGGAGTTTTTCAATCCATACTACCGGCGCCGGGAACCGAACACGCAATACAGTCTTGGCTCGGGCATGATCATCGATGAAGAGGGTTTCGTGCTGACGAATTTCCACGTCGTGGGCCGGGCGAGCCGGGTGTGGGTCAAGCTTGCGGATGGCCGGGAGTATGAAGCCGAAAAATTGGTGGGCACGTCCTTCACAGACGTGGCGCTGCTGAAAATCAAATCCAAAAACCATGAGAAGTTTACTCCCGTTCAATTTGCCGCCGACGACGAATTACTTCTTGGCGAAACGGTGCTGGCGTTGGGGAATCCGTTTGGCCTGGGAGGAACAGTCACGCGCGGGATTGTGAGCTCGAAGAGCCGCCGCCCGCCATCGGAAAACGAGCCGCTGGACGTGCTTGATTGGTTGCAGACCGACGCCGCGATTAACCCGGGCAACAGCGGCGGGCCGTTAGTCAACCTCAGAGGCGAGTTAATAGGCATCAACGTCGCTGTTTATCGCGAAGGCCAGGGCATTGGGTTCGCCATTCCTGTGAAGCGGGTATCCGAAGCGCTGGCAGAGATTTACTCGCCCGAAGTTCTGGAATCGCTCTGGTTTGGGGCGCGCGTGCGGCCGGGTCGACCACCGCTCCAGGTCATTACCGTGCAGACTGAGAGCCCGGCTGGCAAAGCGGGGCTCAAAGCGAGTGATTATATATTGCAAGTGAACGGAAAATCGCCGAAAGGATTTATCGATTTTAACCGCGAGTTGCTCGACAGCAAGGATGGCAAGGATATCAAGCTTCTGATTGAGCGCGGCGGCGAAAAACGGACTCTTTCCGTGCGCATGGTGGCGGAAAAAAGTTTCTTCAATGCCGAACTCGTGCGCAAAAAGACGGGGGCCACTCTGCAGGAGATGACGCGCGACCTCGCGCAGGGCATGGGGCTGGCCCAGGTGGAAGGATTGCTCATCGCCGGGGTTGACCGCAGCAGCGCCGCCGCCGAGGCGGGTTTGCAAAAGGGAATGCTGGTTACCAACGCGGATGGACAGAATGTTACGACGATTGTTTCGGCCGCGAAGGTGCTTTACGGCAAGCGCAAGGGAGAAAAATCGAGTTGGGAAGTGATTTTCCCGGTTCAACGCGGTCCATTTGTTGAATTTCGGCAACAAACGGTGCAAATCACTTTGCATTGAAATTTTGTTGGCTCCATGGAAGGAATTTCAACTAGAATCGGCTCCGACCAATGAGCGACGGGCGCATGATTGAAGTGGAGCACCTGACGAAGCGGTATTTAAGCCATACCGCTGTGTCGGATATTTCTTTTGAGGTGGGCAGGGGCGAGATTGTCGGCCTGCTTGGCCCAAACGGCGCGGGCAAGAGCACAATCATGCGCATTTTATCGTGCTACATGCCCGCGACTTCCGGCACTGCACGCGTAGCAGGGTTTGATGTTTTTACGGAAGCGGACGAGGTCCGTCGGCGGATTGGCTACATGCCGGAGAACAATCCGCTGCACCGGGACATGCGGGTGAAGGAGTACTTGATGTTCCGCGGCGCGTTGAAGGGGCTTTCACGGGCGAAGTGCCGGGAGCGCATGGATACGGTACTGCAACAATGCGGGTTGACGGAAGTTTATCGGCGCATTATTGGCCAATTATCCAAAGGCTATCAGCAACGGGTAGGCCTGGCGGATGCCCTGATTCACGAGCCTGAGCTGATCATTCTGGACGAGCCGACCATCGGCCTGGATCCAAATCAAATTCGCGCTGTCCGCCAGCTTATCAAAGACCTGGGCGCGAAGCACACGGTTTTAATCTCGACGCACATCCTGCCCGAGGTGGAAATGACCTGCCATCGCGCGGTCATTTTGCACGAAGGAAAAATCCTGGCGGCAGATACGATCGAGAATTTACAACATACCATGATAGGAAAAGGCCAGGTCGTGGCGGAGATTGCGGCACCTTATTCGGACCTGAAAATCTGCTGGGAACAAAGCCCGGAGATTGAGTACTTCGATCTTGCGCCGGCTGAAGGCGAATTTGTCCGCTGCTCGTTGACGGCCCGCAATGGGATAGACCTGCGTTTGCTGGTCTTTCAAACTGCGGCGCAAAATGGCTGGCCCTTGCGTGAATTGACCCGCAACCGGCATTCGCTGGAAGATATATTTGTGCGCGTGACTAAAGCTGAAGCTGAGGAGGAGCATACCTGATGCAGGCATTTCTGACACTCGTCCGGAGGGAACTGGGCGCGCAGTTCTTGTCATGGTCCGGCTACGTTATCTTATTCGCGGTGTTGTTTTTGCTCGGGATGAGCTTTGAGGCGCTGATTGTGCCGCTAAACAACGGGCCGACCGACCGGCCCATCACGGAAATTTTTTACGGCTCCTGGTATTTTTGGATCATCATTTTGCTGGCCCCTCCGGTGATTACCATGCGTTCGTTTGCCCAGGAGAAATCGAGCGGCACGTTCGAGACGCTCATGACGACACCGATTAGCGATTTACAGGTGGTGCTGGCGAAATTCAGCGCCGCGCTCATTTTCTACACTTTAATGTGGCTCCCGCTGCTGGGTTGCCTGTTCATTATTCGGTATTACAGCCATGATCCATCAGTGCTGGAGACTGGGGTAATCGTTTCGAGCTTTAGCGGCATTTTTCTCCTGGGCTGTTTGTATATGGCCATGGGTTGTTTCGCTTCCTCGCTGACAAAAAACCAGATCATCGCGTCAATGGTGAGCATCGCGCTGGGCGGCTCGTTATTTGTGCTGAGTTTTCTTTCGCTTTCTTATGCGCAGGAAGGCGGGCTGAAGGCGCAGTTATTTAACCAC
>DASWRJ010000248.1:0-5342 GCA_036403255.1 Verrucomicrobiia bacterium | reverse complement strand
TCGTTTCGCTTCGTTGAATTGAAAGTAGCTCAGCAGCGGTTTGGAAATGTCGAAATGCTTCAGGAGCTGCCCGGTGCGGCGCGTGTCCTCGGCCGCGACGAGGTCACACTCTTTCAATGTTCGCAACGCGCGCAAGGTTATGTCTTCCAAATTCCCGATCGGGGTCGCCACCAGATACAGCGTCCCAGGGGTTAATGCAGGCCTTTGTTCGTCCATATCAACACCAGACTTCCGCTGCACGGTTTTCAGCGCGCAGTATATGCATCTCCGATTTCGGCAATACACGGTGCATCGCTTCACAAATCTGCTCGGCTTTCTGCAACGTGAGGCACATGATGGCGGAGCCGGAGCCGCTTAGCCAGCCACCGACAGCTCCGGCCTTTTGACCAGCTCGAATGACTTTGCTGAGTTGAGGCAGGAGCCTTTCGCGATATGGTTGATGAAACCGATCATCAAAAACTCCTCGCAACAGCTCATATTGCCCGCTGACAAATGCCGCGGAAATTAAAGCGGCCCGATTTAGCGCATGGGCGGCATCCGCCTTGGAATACTCTTTCGGCATCAACTTTCGCGCTCGCTCAGTATCTATTTGGAACTCTGGTATCAACGTCACCAATTTTATCCTGCTGCTGACTGGAAAATGCAGGCACTGAACCCGATCATTAACCAGGCCGGACACTGTAAAGCCTCCAAACAAAGCAGGAGAGGCGTTGTCTGGATGATGTTCTAAATAAGTGGCCATTTGCAACAACACACCTGAATCGAGACCCGTTTGCGTTAATTCATTCAGCGCCAGCAAAATCCCAACTCGCGCAGTTGCGCTCGCGCCAAGGCCGCGGCCGGGCGGCAAATTTCCCTCTAAGGAAGCTGTAAGCCCAAAAGGTTTTTTCCCGCTGGTTTTGAAAAAATAGCTGGAGGCTTCTCGCAAAATCTTGAGAACGGTTTTACTCGCACCAGAACCGCTTGCACTTTCCACAGTGAATTCGCTGCCGTTTGTGCGCGTGAGCGTCAAAAAGCTGTATCGATTGACTGCGAGTCCAAGCGTGTCAAAACCCGATCCAAGATTCGAGGTCGAGCCGGGCACGCGCACTGTCACCGTTTTCATGGTGATTAATCTGGGCAAAACAACTCCAGCATTCCATCAAATAGCATTAATGAGCTGGTGTGCAATTCTGGACAGCTTTCCTGGAAGTTGCGAAACTGCACCCAGTGAAACAATCTATTGTCACCCTGGATTTGGAAGGCGTACTCGTCCCCGAGATTTGGATTGCCGTGGCTGAGAAAACGGGCATCAAACAACTGCGCCTGACCACGCGCGATATTTCAGATTACGACGTGCTCATGAAGGGCCGCTTGAAAATCCTCGATGAACACCGATTGAAACTTTCGGATATTCAGGGGGTCATAGGCACACTGAGACCGCTGGAAGGGGCGCAGAAATTTCTCGATGACCTGCGTAGCTTCACCCAGGTCATTATTTTATCTGACACTTTTGAACAATTTGCGGCGCCGTTGATGAAACAGCTCGGCTGGCCGACATTGCTCTGCCATCGCCTTGAAGTGAAGAACGACCGAATTGTTGATTATAAAATCCGCATTCCCGAGCAAAAGCAGCGCGCCGTCGCCGCATTAAAGCTGCTGAATTACCACGTCATTTCCGCAGGCGACTCTTTCAATGACACTGCTATGCTGGCCGAAGCCAATATCGGTTTTCTTTTCCACGCCCCGGAAAATATAAAAGAGCAGTTCCCGCAGTTTAAAGCACTAGAAACTTACCAGGAATTAATGCAATCGATCAAAAGTGAGATCGGCGCTGCTACCCAGAGCGAACCAGGCCTTTAAAGCAAAGCCGCTGGATTGAAGCCAGCGGCTTTGGTGGTCTTATCTTGAGTATCATCGATCCCGGTCGTGCGTCGAACGATCCGGCAGAATAACTCCAAGCAGACCATGATCTTCATCGTCCGGGCCGGCGGTAAAATACAGCCCTGGATTGTCCGATTCATTGGCAAAGGCCAGCCCCCACAATCCATCAATGCGGATAATAAGTCCCTGGGCGTTAGTAAGTTGGCCTAGAAATTCGCCAGTGTTGTAATTGAAGGCGTTAATGGCGCCATCACCAAAGTTCCCGACGAGCAATGCGCCGCTGAATTCACCGAAACCACGCGGCGCGAGTGCCAAACCCCATGGGGCATTCAAAGTACCTTGCGCGGCGAATTGCCGCACCAAGTTGCCGGACAACGTAAATTCGTCAACATAACCAAGTCCGGGACCCGCGGTCTCGTCGCCATCATCAGGCGACGCTTTAAAGGCGTACGTAACAAACAAATGCTCACCGATTTGACGGATGCCAAAGGGAACAAAGCCAAGGTTGGAGAGATTTGTATCCGTGAATGATTTTACCCAAGTCCAATTCCCATCGTAAACATCGACAACGCCCTGGCCAAAATTTGCCGCGAACAAACGCAGCCCGTGCCGTGTCTCTGCAATGACCATGCTCTTATAGATGGCGCCTGCGCCGGAGTTATCCACCGCTATAATCGCATTGTGCCGGTCCACCTCTGGATTCCAGCCGAGAAGCGTGCCATCCTCGGTGGCATAGACAATTACGCTCTGGTCGCGTCGATGACCTTTTGAAATTTGGAACGCATGTTCAGAAGTATTGAGTCCCAAGTCTGTTGGTGCACCTGCTCCTCCATCTGGCGCGGGCACATTGACCGCCAGAGGCAAGGAATGTCCGGATGGCCGGTAGAATGTGTTTAATCCAGAATGGTTATCAGCCACGATCAGGCTTCCATCCGGGCCGACGAGAATGCCCCAGGGATTTACGAGGTTCGTATCGACAAATGTGGCCAGGTTGGTTTCGTCCGATGTGAGAAAAATTGCGTGATAGTTGCTGCTTGTCCCCGCTGAAGCCTGCGATGTCACTCCAAGTATTAGGGCGGCGCAGAGGCGGCTGAGAGATCGGTTAATCTTTGGTAAGTAAGTCATAGTCAATCCAATGGGTTGTGATTTGCTGTTTGAATCCTTTAATATTTGAAGCTCGGACCCTATCCAAGCCGGTTGGCTTCCAGCCAATCATATCCAGCGCGTCAGACACGCTGGTATCCAAATCGTCCTCTGCTTGGATGCATGAAAGTTGAGATAAGTTCCCGGGAAATAGTTTAGCCCGAGATGATGAAGTCCAATCCTTGCCGCTTAAATCAGGTCACTAAATATCTTCCAGCCCCTGGAGCAATTTAATTTTCGCGGCGTGCCGCAATTTTTTAAGCGCCTGCAATTGTCGGACATGAATCGCTTGTTTGGCGTGCCCGATGATGTTGCCGATTTCTTTGAGCGTAAGTTCTTCTTTGCCATTCAGACCGAAACGCATTTCGAGAGTCTCCCGAAGCTCAGCAGGCAAGGCGCGCAACATTTCGGGTAAAATTTTAGCCAGGTAACGCCGATCGACCAGATCTGATGGCAGTCGCGCCTCAGGGTCAGCCAGCATGTCCGCCAATTCGTTTTCGCGTCCTTCGTCTTCGCTAATGAGCGGCGATTCCAGTGAGAGCGGCGGCTTGGCCAGCACCAAGAGCTTCTCGATAAGCTGCGGAGAAATATGCAGTTCGCGCGCAAGCTCCTCGGCGCTGGGTTCGCGGCGCAACACCTGAGTAAGGTGCGCGGTCATTTTTTTAATGCGACCTACAAGATAGTGCCGGTCGGCCGGGAGCCGGATGATGCGGCCCTTGTCGCGCAATGCTTCTTCAACGCTTTTTCGAATCCAAAAAACGCCGAAGGTCGGGAACGCGGCGCCGCGCCGATAATCGAAACGATCGACTGCTCGCATCAGCCCGACATTTCCTTCCTGGATTAAATCGAGCAAGTCAAGGCCATGGCCCTGGTAGCGCGCGGCCACGTGAATGACAAAACGAAGGCCGTTCTCAATCGCGTGCGTGCGATGCTTTTCTATGTCACGCTCGGCTTGCGTGATGCGCCGATAGCGCGCCTTCAACTCATGCAACTCGAGGCCAAGCCGCGCATCAATGCAAGCCAGCGGATCGCTCGGAAATGAATTAACATCCGCGCGGATGCCCTTGAGATGATGTTTGACCAGTTCGCTTAACGCCTCGAAATGCCCATGCACTAGTGCGAGGTCGCCCACGAAATCTGAACTCCGCTCAAGCACAGCATCATACCGCTCGCGCATCTCAGCCCAACGCGGTCCCTGGACGCCAGACGCTTCGCGCATGGCTTGGACGATCTCAGCAGTCTCACGATAAATCTCCCGAAATTCACCCGCGCGTTCCAGAAAAGCGAGAAACCGCAGCTCGCACATTTGCCCGGCTTCTTCATTCTCCTTCCGCACGAAAAAGGAAAAATGTTCAGCAGTGATTTTGTCCTGGCTGATGCGCTCGTAAAGGCTGTTCAGATAAACCAGGGCCAGAGGGTGTCCAGTAATCTCGCGCGAGTAAGTAGTCTTGGCTTCGGCGAGCTTGGCAAAAAGCGCGCGCTCATCTTCGTTCTCAAGGAGCGGGCGGCACAGGGCGGGGTCTTTCAAATAAAGATCCATCGCGCTTTTGTTGGCAAAGCTGGTGTGTTCGTTTTCTTCGAGAGTATCGTGCTCATCGAGAAGATCGGGCGGCCCCAGCCCGGGGAAGAGTTCAATGTCTTCAGGCTGAGCAGGTCCATTCCGGTCGCCATGCGGAGGCTGCATGTCCGGAGAATTAGCTGCGGGTGCCATGGCCCTATAGTAGCACAAGTCTGCATGCCACCAAACAAGTTTTGGGACAGCGGAGTATTAGACCCTGAAAAAATTGTGGTCCCATTCTAACGGACACTTCACTAGTTTTTACTAATAGCAGGTTGGCGAAAAACGATTTCGTGACGCAAAACTCGGCCTGGGCGCGCTCCGGTATGTGTTCCTTTATCGATTACCAACCGGCCATTTACGATCACGGACTCAATGCCTTCGGCATACTGGAATGGCTGCTCATAAGTTGCGCGGTCAATGATTTTTTGTTCGTCAAAGATGGTGATGTCCGCAAATAAGCCTTCGCGCAAGCTGCCTCGATCCTTCAGCCCAATCTTGGCGGCACTTAATGAACTCATTTTTCGAACAGCATCTTCCAAACGCAACAGCCCGCGCTCCCTCGCGTAAACGCCGAGCACTCGCGGAAATGTGCCGAAGCTGCGCGGATGCGGGTTGCCGCGACGCAAGGGGCCTTCAACTGCGAGCGCCGAACCATCTGAGCCGATGGAACACCAAGGCTGACGCAATGCGATGTTCATATCTTCCTCAGTATGGTGCGCATATACGGTACCGATTGATCCGTGTTGCTCGATCAAGAGATCGAACAAAATGTCGA
>DASWRJ010000247.1:0-8259 GCA_036403255.1 Verrucomicrobiia bacterium | reverse complement strand
CGAAGCGCTGCTGCTCAAAGATGCCCAGGGCAATTTGCTCGCCCGCACCATCGAGCGAGTCATCGTGCTCCGGCGCACCTGCCACGAAATTCATATCCAGGAGGGCCGTGATGTTTGGTGGCATCGCGAACTCGAATATGTCGGCACTTCCTGCCCGGCCGAGAAGATGGACAGCGAAGCGCCGCTCTTCATCCTTTACACCAGCGGTTCCACCGGCAAGCCCAAGGGGATCATGCACACCACCGGCGGGTATTTGCTTGGCGCGAAGCTCACCACTAAATACGTCTTCGATCTGCAGGAGACCGACGTTTACTGGTGTACGGCCGATGTCGGGTGGGTCACTGGCCACAGCTACGTTGTCTATGGCCCACTGGCCAACGGTGCTACCAGCTTGATCTACGAAGGCGCTCCGAACTGGCCCGAGCCGGATCGTTTCTGGCGCATCGTCGCAAAGTATGGCGTGACCATTCTTTACACCGCGCCCACCGCCATTCGCGCCTTTATGAAGTGGGGCGTGGAATGGCCGAAGAAACACGATTTGCGTTCCTTGCGTTTGCTCGGCACCGTCGGCGAGCCCATCAATCCTGAAGCTTGGATTTGGTATCACGAACTCATCGGCGGCAAGAGATGCCCGATTGTGGACACCTGGTGGCAAACTGAAACGGGCGGAATCATGATCACACCGCTCCCGGGCGCCACACCGACCAAGCCGGGCACCGCCACGCTGCCCTTCTTCGGTGTCTTGCCGGAAGTCGTCGATGATAAAGGCAAACCCGTGCCCAAAAATGCGGGCGGCAAACTGGTCATTCGCAAACCGTGGCCGAGCATGCTGCGCGGCATTTGGGGCGACCCGCAGCGCTACAAGGAAGTTTATTGGAGCGAGGTCAAAGGCAGTTACTTCACCGGCGATGGCTGCCGCCAGGATAAGGATGGTTATTTTTGGATTGTCGGTCGTATCGATGACGTCCTGAACGTCGCGGGCCATCGCATCGGCACCGCCGAAGTGGAGAGCGCGCTCGTGAGCAACCAGAAAGTTGCCGAAGCCGCGGTGGTCGGCCGGCCCGATGCGCTCAAGGGCCAGGCACTCGTGGCCTTTGTCACCGTCAAAGGCGGCGTAACTGCCGATTCCGCATTGCGCGAGGAATTGCGCAACCACGTGGCCAAAGAGATCGGGCCCGTGGCCAAGCCGGATGACATTCGCTTCGCCGAGGCCCTGCCAAAGACCAGGTCCGGCAAAATCATGCGTCGGCTCTTGAAACAAGTGGCCGCAGGCGGCGAGATCAAAGGCGATACCACTACCCTGGAAGATTTTGGCGTGCTGGCCAAATTGGCGGCAACTGAGGAGTAGCTAAATTGCCGTGTTAACTCCTTATAGACCTGTTTATTTGGGGAATTATCGGCAGAATAAGGGTTTTTGCCCCCTCCAATTTAGACTTGCCAAGACAGCGCCATAATCCTAAATTACATTCGCGTTTATCGCCAGGAATGACTCCTGTTTATAGTTTGTGTTAATCGTTGCATGAATAAACTCCAACCCGTGAGGGCGTCTTGAGCCGCCCTTTTTCTCCTCGTTCTTCCGCACCGTCTGCTTCATTCGTCAGGGTCAACGGGAAAATCCGCGCCCGCGAAGTCCGTGTTATTGGCGATGATGGCAAACCCATGGGCATCTTTTCGCTGGCCGATGCCATCACCATGGCCCGCACTCGCGCGGTGGACTTGGTCGAGATCGCCCCGAACGCCACACCGCCCGTCTGCCGGCTGGTTGATTTTGGCAAATATCGCTACGAAATTGCCAAGAAGGAAAAGGAATCCAAAAAACACCAGCACGCCAACAAGGTGAAGGAAATCCAGCTCAGCCCCTCCATCGATCCGCATGATTTCGGGGTCAAGCTGCAGCACGCCATTAATTTTCTCTGCGACGAAATGAAGGTCAAAGTCACCTTGCGTTTCCGCGGTCGGGAATTGGCCCACAAGGAATTTGGCTTCCAGCAGGTCGAAAAGTTTATCAAGGAAATTACGCCGTTCGGCCATCCTGACGCCCCGGCCAAGCTCATCGGAAAGGGCATTAACGTCATGCTCAGCCCCTTGCCGCGCAATAAACGCGCCAAAAATCCACAGCAGTTGGATGCCGAAGGCCAGCCTATTCCCCAGAAGAAGCAGATCGTAGAAGAGCCTGAAAATACTGACACTACGCCGCCCGCGCCCGGTTTCAGCCCCTTCGCCGAGGTGCAAGCCAAAGCGCCACAATAACTGAACACCGCTGCTCGTAGAGGATTAGCGGTTACGCAAGGTCTCCCCATTGTCGGACCAGCTCGGGAAATTCGCAATTCGCGCAAAGCGCATTTGAATGCTCGCAAAAGTCTCGCACGATCTGAATTAACCCTTGCTGCAGCGCCGCGCTATCCATTTTGAATGCCGCGTGTGCCCCCAGCAACCGTTGCCGCGCCAGGCGCAAGATCGTGTTGTCCTCCCCCTTTGGCCAATGCAGATACCGGTCTTCGAGCTGCGCCTGTAGCTGAATATTATGCCCATCGCCCGCGCGAATCCAAAGCCACGGCAGCACCACGTTGACAGCCAAATCTGTCACGCGGCTCGGGCCGATCAATGGCTGTGAGGTTGACAGTTTTTTGGAACGAAGTGTCCAATGGAAATACCAATACGCGTCAGGTGGCGCTGAGAAAATTTTGGTCAAGCTCTCCAATGCCGCCGCCGGTTTTTGTTGTGAAATTGCCCACTGCTCGATCCTGGCGATGAGTCCATGGGAGGAAAGCCAGTGTGCCGCTAGCGCCAAACGGCGCTGCGGATGATTCGCCGGACGCAATGCATCAAATCGCCACATTCCCTTCGGAAGAATGACCTCTTGCAACTCGGCGCGGTCGCGCCACCAGCAATCCCAAATCTGGCGAAGATATCTGTCTGTGGCCGCTTCCTGCCGCGTTAGTTCAGACGGCAACAAGCCCGATAGCCCAAGCACGCGCGCTTGGCATTGCAGAAGCGCAAGCTGCGATTGCGCGGGAGCAAAACGTTCGCGCAGTTCGGCCAGGCGCTGCATCGGCCACACATTTTTTTTGTAACCGAGCGCGCGAAATAAGCCTTCCCAAAGGCTCTGCTCCCAACCTACCTGCCGCGATCGAGCCTGGAAAAGTGATCCTTTCGCATGCAGCCGCACCAACGCCGCTTGCTGCAACAAATCCGTGAGCTTGGGCGCTGCCAAATTCCTCAATGGTCCGCAACATTGCCCCGCCAATGCGGGCGGATACGACTTTGCTGCGTCACTTGCCAGCCACGCGGATAATTCGCTCAGCGGTGCATCGAGAAATGGTTTCATCAGCAGCGTCGGCAAGGGGCCTGGTATTTCTCCTGCCCAAACTACGTGCAGAACGACGTTTCTGTAATTTGGATTCTGGTCATGGTTGTGCCCGCGCCAGCCAGCGCTTTCCAGGTCAATTTCAATGTCGCCGCTGCGGGGAACCTCACCGTCAAATTGGACAATCGCTCCCGAAAAATCCGGCCCGGCTTCGCGATTCCAAAACCCGGGATGAAGAATTTGCACGCGCTTGCCTTCCAGCGTCATCAGCTTTTCACGCGTGAGCCGTTGATGATGCCAAATCAATTGCAGCAACCGCTCGGGCGGGGCGGCACCCTCCTCACGCAACTCAGAGGTTTGCTGGCGTTTGCGCCATTGCGCGTAAAAATTGGAATGCTTCGGCAGCACCGTTTCTGCTTTTCATCCCCTCGTGCCAATGTCAAGCCAAACGGTTCCGCCCGACAGAGGTCCTATCCTCTGCGATCCAGTCCTTCTTCCAAAAGCTTCTCTCCCAATTAGTGGCTCTTCGGCTTGCGATTAGTAATCCAGGCCCGAGCTGCACCGCGTAAATCATTGGTGTTGTATTCGTAAATTTCGCGAATCTCCGAGAGCTTTACTCGATCACTATCATCGAATTGAATGAATGCCACCTCCTTTTGCTCATACTTCTCGACGTTTAACGGAATAATCAAACACATTTCCAGGCTGCGCCGAGTCACCTCGTTTATTCGGTAACATGCCACACGCAAATCAGGAAAGTAGGCGTCAGGTGTTCCCACTTTCGCAATGACCTCTTCACGAGCCGGCAGCATCGTCTTTGGAAAGTTAAAGTTTTCTTTATTGAGCGAAGAGATCGGCTTGCGCGAGGATGGCAGCGGCAGACTGAAGCACCCTGGCCAAACCACAGAGCCGGTCGTGAGCGCGATGGCGGCAGCGACCAAAAACAATCGGGACTTTCTTCTCATCTGCTTATCTCCTCGCCCTGCATTGAGTGTGCTTTGGGCGTGCATGGCCACAACTCTGGCAGTGCGCTTTAGAAATACAACTTGCAAATCGCTATAGCTGCTAGCACGCAAACCAGGTCCACCAGTAGCATGATGCCTATGGTATAGCGCGTTTCCTTGACTTGGACAGAACCGAAATAGAGCGCGACGACGTAGAAAGTTGTCTCGGCCGCGCCTTGGAATAGGCACGAAAGCCTTCCCGCCAGGCTGTCCGCGCCATACGTCTTCATTGCATCCAGCATGAAGCCCCGCGAACCACCGGCGCTGAAAGGCCGCATCAACGCCACGGGTATGGCATCGATGATTTGCGAATCGATGTGCAAAAAACTCAACAGTGCGCTAACTCCGCCCATGACGATATTCATAAGGCCCGAATTACGAAAAATGCTCAGGGCGACAAGCATAGCGATCATGTAGGGCAGGATGCGCAGCCCGGTCGTGAACCCCTCCTTGGCGCCGATGACGAAAGAGTCAAAGATGTTCGTGCCGTTTGCGCGAAAAGTTTTTTCGTGGATCACGCTGTAGAGCACGATGAGCAGTATGATGGCGAGCAGAGCGCCGTTGCTCAGATTGCCGGTGAAATGAAATTTATCAATGCCACCCAGCCGCGTGATGTAAAATAGGAGCAGGCCAATGATCCCGCTGATCACCGTAACTGACGCCAGTACAATCCAATTCAATAAATTGATTCGCTGTCGAATGCTCACGAAGATAAGAGCCGCCAGGGTTCCGAGAAACGACGTAATGATGCATGGCAGCATGATGTCCGCCGGATTGGCAGCATGCTGCGCTGCCCTGTAACCGATAATGCTGGTTGGAATAAGGGTCAAGCCCGCGGCGTGGAGACAAAGGAACATGATTTGGCTGTTAGAGGCGCGCTCTTTCTGCTCGTTCACCGCCTGCATACTTTCCATCGCCTTCAATCCGAATGGAGTGGCGGCGTTGTCGAGGCCAAGGAAGTTGGCGGCAAAGTTCATGGTCATAAAGCCGTAGGCGGGGTGGCCGCGCGGCAACTCGGGAAAAAGGCGCACAAACAACGGCGTGAGTGCGCGGGCGAGGCGGGCCATGGCATTGGAATCATTGAGCAAGTTCAGCAGCCCACAAAAAAATGTCAGATAGCCGATGAGCGGCAGCCACAGATCCAGAATCGTGTTCTTGCACGTGGCAAACATACCGTCTGCGGATTGTTTGCCGCGAGCAACTTGAACCACTCCATTATCGCTAAGCTGATACAGGGTGCCTCCCGCCTGATATCCAGCAGCGCCAGCAGCGATGACATTCCCGTAGAGCACAGGCTCTTTTTGCTGCAAATCCGATGTGGAATACTCAGCAACTATGATCGGGTCGCCTTGCTTGCCGTTCACGATATGGTTCAGTGTGTAGAGGCGCCCGGCCGCGAGGAGAATGAATATATAAAGGAGACTGCACCCGATGATGGCAGACCAAAACCTGCTCAGTACCATATTGCAAAGGAGAATGGAGATGGAAGCAGCCCAAAGGCAACTGGAAAACGGAAGTAAACAGAATCAGTATAAGCATTGTTGTGGCCGAAACACGCAACTTGTCCCGAAGGCCTTTCAAGGATACTCTACGAGGCGAGGCGAGTCAGCTTTGCGCAGTCCGCCACTCGAAGAATGAAAGAACCGGAAAAATGGCCCAGCAGCTTGAATTTGCCTTTTGTCGAGGGCTTGTATGCTGATTATTTGCGCGATCCTAATGCTGTGGATGCTGACTGGCGCAGCTACTTTGAAGGGCTGTTAAATGGTGACCGATCGCCTGTCTCCAACCGCTTGCGCCCTGGCTTTCGAAGCTTCAGTATTTTCAATCCCCCCGCGCTCAGGCGGCCTGAACTGCAACCGCGCAGCCAGGTGGAAAATCGCATGGCCGGGATGCAGGATCGGCTCGATCAACTTATCCGCGCCTACCGCACACTCGGCCATAAAATTGCGCGCATCAATCCACTCGGCTTTCCGCGCGAGTATCCGCCCGAGCTTGACCCAAATTACTACGGTTTCTCCTCCCACGACATGGAGCGCATTTTTTCTTGCGAAACAATTCATCCGGATGGGCCACTCACGCTGGCGGAAATTCTGGATCTGCTTTGGAACACGTACTGCCGCTCCATTGGCGTCGAATACATGCACATCGATGATCTGGCAGCCCGCAAATGGCTACAGCAGCGCATGGAGAGCACGCAAAACCGCATTCAACTCACACGCGAAGAGCAGGTGCGGATTTTTACACGCCTGACCGATGCCGTCACATTCGAGGAGTTCATTCGCAAAAAATTCGTTGGTGCAAAAAGTTTTTCACTTGAAGGTTCGGAGAGTCTGATTCCTCTGCTGGACCTCGCGATCGAGCGCGCCGGCATGCAAGGCATCTCCGAGATTGTGCTCGGGATGGCCCATCGCGGGCGGCTGAATGTGCTCGCCAATATAATGGGCAAGAATCCGCGTCAGATATTCCGGGAGTTTGCCGACATACCGGGCAAATATTTCAAGGGCGGCGGCGACGTGAAGTATCACCTGGGCTACAGTAGCGATTGGAAAACTGCCTCTGGTCAATCCGTGCACCTGTCCCTCTGCTTTAATCCCAGCCATTTGGAATTCGTAAACCCGGTCGTACTCGGCCGAATGCGCGCGAAGCAGGATCGCGTGCATGACATCGAGCATCGCCGCGGCCTGGCCCTGCTCATTCATGGTGACGCCGCCTTCGCCGGGCAAGGTGTCGTGCAGGAAACGTTAAATTTGAGCCAGTTGAAGGGCTACACGGTTGGCGGCACATTGCACGTGATTACTAATAATCAAATTGGCTTCACCACTAGTCCGGAAGATGCACGCTCGACGAATTGCGCGACCGACATTGCCAAGATGCTGCAGAGCCCTATTTTTCATGTGAACGGCGAGGACCCCGAGGCTGTGGCGCAGGCAGTCAAGCTTTCCATGGATTTTCGCGCAGAGTTCCGCCGCGATGTTGTCATTGATATGCACGGCTACCGCCGCCTTGGACACAACGAAAGCGACGAACCCAGCTTTACGCAGCCGGTGCTCTATCGCGCGATTCAACAACGCAAGACTGTCCGCGAAGGTTACCTCGATCATTTGCTCAAGCTGAAGGGTGTAACACGCGAGGAAGCTGATGGCATTGCCCGCGCGCGGCAGGAACATTTGGAAGCGGAGTTGGGCCGCTCCAAAAGCGACAGCGAACCAAAAACGCCTGCGTCCAGTGGCGGAGGCATCTGGGCGCGCTACTTCGGCGGAACGGAACCAAAGGACAAAGATGTCGCGACTGGCCTTCCGCGGGAAAAAATTTCCGCGCTGCTCGAAGTGCAGACTCGTTTGCCCGAGCATTTTCATCCGCATCCGAAAATAAAAAAGTTTCTCGAAGCCCGGCGCGAAATGGCCCGAGGGGATACCCCACTGGATTGGTCAGCGGCAGAAGCGCTGGCTTATGCAACCCTGGCTGCCCAGGGCTGGCGCGTGCGGTTGACCGGCCAGGATTCCTGCCGCGGAACTTTCAGCCACCGGCACGCGGTGCTGCACGATTACGAAAATGGCAGCACTTACATGCCTCTGAGACATCTCGCGCCCGATCAAGCGCCTGTGCAAATTTACAACAGCCCCCTCTCGGAAATCGGCGTGCTCGGCTTCGAGTATGGTTACAGCCTCGACTATCCGGATGCCCTGGTGCTCTGGGAAGCCCAGTTCGGCGATTTCTGGAACGTGGCGCAAGTGATCGTGGATCAATTTCTCGCCAGCGCGGAAGATAAATGGGGCCGGCTGAGCGGGCTGGTCCTGCTATTGCCGCACGGTTTCGAGGGGCAAGGGCCGGAGCATTCCAGCGCGCGCCTGGAACGTTTCCTTATGCTCGCCGCCCTCGACAATTTTCAGGTGGCGAATCCCACCACCCCGGCACAATTTTTTCATTTATTGCGCCGCCAGGTCGTGC
>DASWRJ010000246.1:0-3016 GCA_036403255.1 Verrucomicrobiia bacterium | reverse complement strand
CGATGATGGGGGTAAAGGACGCAGCGCCCATGGAAGCCCGTAGATTTTGCATCACCGCAAAGCCGTTCAGAACAGGCATGTGCAAATCCGTTAGCACGAGATCCGGCGGATCCTCATGGAACAGTTCAACTCCTCGCTTTGGATCGGTCGTGCTTCTGAAATTTTTGTACCCGGCAATCTCCAGAATGCGCACGAGCAGCCGGACATTGGCCGGCTCGTCGTCAATAATCAAGATCTTCGCCTCTTTCGTCATGCTAAGCGGCAAGTGGTTCGATGCTGCGGAGGTGTTGCTCCGTTTTGTTAAGCGCCTGATCGAGCACCTCCAAAAATTTGATGACATCAATTGGCTTGGTGAGATAAGCATGAGCGCCGGCCTGGAGCAGCCGATTGACCTGGCTTTGCATGGCATCGGCGCTAATCACAATCACCGGGATGCTGGCCGTTCTTGCATCCTTGCGCAATTTTGTCAGCACCTCGAAACCATTCATATCTGGCAGATTCATATCCAGCAAAATAGCCTCAGGGCGGTGTTCGGCCGCCGCGCTAATCCCAAGCCCGCCTTGCATGGCGGTTTTGAGTTCGATACCGGGTCGCCGGGTCAGGACTTGCTCGATAAGTTTTAAATTTGAGAGATTGTCTTCAATGTAAAGCACGCTGCGCGCTTGTGCCTGGCTATTGATGGTTCTCGAAATATGAACAGTGCCATGTTTGAGTTGGTGTTGCTCGGGATTAGCCACGAGATTCAATTCAAATGAAAAAACGCTGCCTCGCCCGGCGACGCTTTCCACACCCAGTTTACCACCCATGGCTTCCACCAACCGCTTCGAGAGGGCCAACCCGAGCCCTGTGCCTTCAACTGTGCTGTTCTCGGCTCCGAGCCGCTCAAAAGGCGAGAATAGCCTATCGAGCCGTTCGGGCGGAATGCCTTGGCCGGTATCAGCAACGATAATGCTCAGTCTTTGCGGAGTCGCGATGTCAGGCAGCGCATCGGTGGCTGGATGCGTGGAGATTTCCGAACAGCCGATTGTGACCGTCCCGCCGGGCCGATTATATTTAACGGCGTTGGAGAGCAGGTTCAGCATAACTTGCCGGAGCCGTTGCCGATCGGCCTGCACGTAGTATTTGCAGTCCACCAACTCGGCGCCATTGAGTTGCACGTTCTTCTCAGCGGCGAGCGGTTTTACCAAATCGAGTGTTTCCTGGAGCACTTCGCTAACGCGCACCGGTTCGGGTGACAATGAGAGGCGGCCGGATTCGATTCGAGCGATGTCCAGGACCTCATTAATGAGCGCGAGCAAGTGCCGCCCACCTTTCAAGATATGGGTCACGCCTTCTCGCTGGTTGGCGGTTAAATTGTCCATTTCGAGCAGTTGGGCAAAACCCAAAATAGCGTTCATGGGTGTGCGCAATTCATGACTCATGCGTGAGAGAAATTCGCTTTTTGCGCTATTCGCCCGCTCCGCTTCTTCCTTGGCTTTCTGCAAAGCGGCCTCGGCTTGTTTGCGCTCGTTGATCTCGGTGGAGATATGAATCACCTTGTCCTCGACGATGCGATTGGTGGTCTCAAGCTGCGCGGTTCGTTGGGCTATGAATTGCATTTCACTCTGACCGCGCACACAGTAGATGAACAGAAAGATATCTTCGAAAATGACCCAGCCGGCATGCTCCAGCCAGCGCCATGGCTCGGCTGCCACCACTCCGTAAACGGATTGAGGCCAAAATAAGCCGCGTAAAATATGGTCCAGCGCCACCACCACAGTAGCCGGGATTAACACGCGCCAATCACGGTAAAATGAAAGGATTACCAGCGAGCCAAATACGTGAAAATGCGTCTCGATTCGCCCGCCGCTCAAGTGGATCAGGAGCGCAGACATAAAGGTTTGTCCAATGGCGATCACGTAGCGATTAATCCGCCGGCCCGGACGCGACCAAACTAGGGCGCACGGAAAGAGACTGATCACTCCGCCCAAAATAATTGCTGCCCAGACATGCAAATGGGTGTGACTGGATTGGCCAGTCCACGTCTTGGGGGAAATCCAGAAAGAAACGGCGATCGCCGCCAGCCATTGCACTGTCATGAGGATGGCGAACAGCCGGTCAATGCTGGCAAAGACAGTTTGCCGGTGCTGATTATAAATCTCCTCCGCGCGGCGTGCGGTCAAACTGTCCATTTCAGGTGTGGGATTTATTTTTGTGAACATACGTTTAAACAATCGGAATTTCCCCCCTCATCCCTTAACGAACAGCCATAGACAGCGGTTTGGGCAAACGCTTTGCGGTTTCCAGCCATCAATTGCGCCAAAGTATTGCGCGCGGGGTTTTCTCCAAAGTGCCCACGGCCGCCAGTGATCCCGCCATTGAAGAGCAACCCTCCATTTACGCCATAGAACAACGTCTGCCCGGAGGTGGAGACATGAAAGCGCTGCGCTTCGGTCCCGTTTTCGTCGCGCAAAACTTTTACGCCAGGAATCCGTTGCGCGTTGGCCCAAAGATCCGTTTTTTCCCAACCATCGCTAAATCCGGCTGGCTTCAGAAAGCAGACCCATGCCTGGACTGGTGCTTCCGCATGCGTCATGACTGCGGCCAATTCACCAATGCTCGCGCGCGAGCAGGGACAACGGGGATGTACGAACATCACCAAAACTGGTGAATCTTTGCGAGTTGGGATCAGTGCATCCCTGGGCCAAACCTTGGGGGCTGAAGCCGATTCGCCGGGAGTAGTTTGATAACGGAAGAGGAATGTCAGTCCACCTGCCACCAAAATGAGCCAGATTGCAGCGCCTGCAACGAGCAGGAGTTTGGTTTGACGTGGCACTTTCATGAAAACCGCGTTTCATGGAAGCAGCAAAGATGCCTCACAACCCACGGCTCGCGTGATTTGGCAGGTGTTATTGCCTTGAGCGAAAACCACACTCCGCCGATAAGCGGCGAATCTAACCGTTTCGCCAAACTCAGAGCATCGATTTTCCAGGAGCGCTCGTTATTTCATTGCCGATTAAAAGAAAGGGTTATGAGC
>DASWRJ010000245.1:0-3507 GCA_036403255.1 Verrucomicrobiia bacterium | reverse complement strand
ACATTTTGAGAATGTCCCGCGAAGGAACTCCACCGAGTGCGTAAAAGCGATCTTCGGGGAAATGGATACCATAACGGCTCGTAATATTCTGCCAGGCAATCCAGTGCGTGGGCATGGTATCAGCCAAAGTCCCGTCACAATCAAAAACCAAACCTTTGATTTCGCGCATAGGTTTAAGCTTGGAGGGCGGCCAACTTGGTTTCCAGGTCCTGCTTCATGAGCGCCTCGATAATCGCGTCCAACTCGCCTTCCATGAAGGTGGCTAGATTATAAAGAGTCAGGTCGATGCGATGATCGGTAACGCGATTTTGCGGGAAATTATAAGTGCGAATTTTCTCGGAGCGTTCACCGGTGCCGACTTGCTGGCTGCGCTGGGCATCATATTTGGACTTTTCCTCCTCGATTTTTCGCTCCAACAGGCGGGAACGGAGAACTTTCATGGCCTGGGCCTTATTTTTGAGTTGGGAACGTTCATCCTGGCAGCGCACTTCCAATCCGGTGGGTTTATGCACGATGCGAACGGCTGAGTCCGTCGTATTGACGCCCTGGCCGCCATGACCCGAGGCGCGGCAAACGTTTATCTCCAGGTCTTCGGTTTTGATTTCGACATCGACCTCTTCGGCTTCGGGCAGCACGGCCACTGTGGCGGTGCTGGTATGAACACGGCCCTGGGCCTCGGTGGCGGGAACACGCTGCACACGATGCACACCGCTTTCGTATTTGAGGCGTTTGTAAACGTCTCGGCCACTGACATTAAAGATGATGTCCTTAAACCCGCCGAGATCAGATGGGCTTGAATCCATCGTTTCGACTTTCCAGCCGTGAGCATCCGCGTAACGCGTGTACATGCGGTAAAGGTCGGCAGCAAAGAGGGCTGATTCCGAACCGCCAGCTCCGGCGCGAATTTCGATAATAGTATTCCGTGAATCGGTCGGGTTTGATGGCAAAACGCCTTCCTGCACTTGGAGAGCAAGGCGTTTTTCGTCCTGTTCCAAACGATCCATCTCCTCGCGCGCCAACTCAGCTAGCTCAGCGTCGGCTTCGCCTTGCAAAAGGGCGCGGCTACCATTGAGGTCGTGGATGACCTTTAGATAGTTTTGGCCGTTGGCGACAAGGTCTTTGAGGCGAGAATACTCGCGAGAGAGCTCCTGCGCGCGTTGCTTGTTGTCAAAGACTTTCGGGTCGCTTAAAGCAGCTTCCACTTCAGCCAAACGACGGCTAAAGCGCTCAATATGAGGACGTAAATCCATGGCGATTACTGAAAATAAATCCGCCCGCGAAGGAGGCACCTTCAGCGGGCGGATTCTAAAGTGAATGGGCTACTTCTTTTTCTTTTTAGCGGCAACAGCGGCTTGAGCAGCCTGAGTCTTGGCTAAACGCTGTTGGAATTTGTCCACGCGACCGGCAGTATCAACGAACTTTTGTTGTCCGGTATAGAAGGGGTGGCAGGAATTGCAAATCCCGACCAGGATTACAGGTTTTGTCGAGCGGGTCTTAATGATGTTGCCGCATGCGCAACGAATTTCCGCTTCCTGGTACTTTGGATGGATATCAGCTTTCATATCTAAGATGAATAAGGCTACCAAGGCTTGGTATTTTGACAAGTTGAAATTGGAATGACAGTGCAGGAAAGCTGAATTTTGGCAAAAACGGGCAAAATTTGCCTCCGAATATTGTGATTTTGAAAAAGAGATTGGGGGTTTTGTAATTCATTCGGATACAATAACTTGTAATTACCCATAACCATAACGCAAAAGACGTTGGAACAATGGCAAGAAGCGGGAAGCGAACCTATGGGATGCAAGTTAGATTTCCTTGTAGTAAAGGAGGAATTGATTGTGACTAAGTTAGCTGACGCAGTGGCTGCGGACTGGCCCGTATCTCAAATCCGCAGCCACATTTTTTTGAATTAGAGGTTTGGTGGTAAATTGAGGTATGAGTGGATTATTCGGGATTTTCGGGAAATTGGCTGAAAAGCCAGCGACATCAGACAAGCCTGCGGTGGTGGCCTCAGAATCGCACACTCGGAATCTCAATGCGCTCGTTCTGACTGAAGCGCAGCTTCTCCTGGCGGAAAAGCGAACCTCATTTTCTTCGCTGCGTACTGGAATTGCGATCTTCGCTTTACCGCTTTCAGTGTTGAGCGTTTTGATAGCCACTTCGAGGAATTACGACATTTTTAGGGTGATGCCGTTGTTGGTGCCGCTAATCATCATTAATCTTGGGCTGATTGCACTCGCCGTGTACTTGATTTGTCATTCATTCCGCAGGATTCACCATTATGACCGCCTGATGGCGGATCTAAAACGCGAGCATAAGAATCTGGCTGGATTTTTGGATTAAACTTCCGCAAGGAAGAAAAGCTTTCCCTAAACTGAGAGATAGGCGTGGTAAAGGCGCTGGGGCACATTGCCATTTGGCGTGGCGCTTGCTACTTTGCACCCGGTCATGAATTTGAGCGATTATCCAAAAATCAGTTTTATAATCCCGACGTTGAACGCCGAGGCGATTTTGGATAATTGCCTGGCCTCGATTGCACGCCAGAGCTACCCCCGGGAACGTTACGAAATCATTTTGGCAGATGCTTTTTCCAAGGACCGAACCCGAGAAATAGCCGCGAGTTACGGCGCCATCGTGCTGGATGACCGGGGCAAGAACATGGAGGAAGGCAAGCGACTGGCGCTGGCGCACGCGACCGGCGAATACATCGTATTTGTCGATGCGGACAATGAGATAACACACGCGGATTACATCGAATTGGCTGTAATGGCATTGCAGAACAATCCGCAAGCGCTGGGAGTCGAGGGCTATTACTTGCCGTCGGCCAAGATGAGTTCGTTTTGCGCCTACATAACGCACTTGTTGCATATCAGTGATCCCATTTGCTGGCTGCTGAGCGTGAACCCAACGCTAATTTGCCGGGAGGGTGAGGTCGAGCATTGGACAATTGTAGGTGAAAGCAGGGCATATCCGCTCGGGGCGAACGGGTTTGTCTTTCGCAGAGCCGATTTGGAATCGGTGAAGGCGGATGAACATTTTCAGGACACACACGTAGCGCTGCACTTGATGGAGCGCGGGCAAAAGGAATGGCTGCGCCTCTGCGGCCGAGGGGTGCACCATTATTACGTGCAGACACTGTGGGGCTTTTTGCAAAAACGGCGGCGAGCGACCGTGCATTATTTACGCGTCAAGGATGAGGTGAAAGTTTCGTGGATGGCGGAGAAGCCGCCGATGCCGCGGTGGCTGGCGGCATTGTATTGCGTCACATTTGTGGGACCGATCTGTCACACGCTGGAGGGTTGGGTGCGCGATCGCGATTGGCGCTGGATGTGGCATGTGCCAGCGAGCTGCCTTTCACTGCTCGGAGTCGTGTGGGGGTACGGAACGTATTTAACACGAGCCAAGCAAAGGGATTTAATCGGCAGCTTGCAGCCGAAACAGACACTTAAGGAAGTTAAGGCTCAAGTGCCGGAAATCAAAAAGGAAGAAGCCGTCGCCGGAGGCACC
>DASWRJ010000244.1:0-3135 GCA_036403255.1 Verrucomicrobiia bacterium | reverse complement strand
GTTGACGTAAGCCACAGTCTCGGACATGGCTTGGGACATGTCGGTGCCAGGATAAAACTGAAGCTTGATGATGGCAGCACCCTGGATGGATTTGGACTCGACGTGTTCGATACCTGTTATGTAGAGGAAGTGATATTCGAAGTAGTACGTGAGGTAGCCCTCCATTTGGGCGGGGTCCATGCCGCCATAAGGTTGAGCGACGTAGATGGTCGGGATGCCGAGGCTCGGGAAAATGTCGCGCGGCATTTTCTGAATGGCGAGGGAGGCAAAAAGAATCGCGGCGACAACCAAGACGAGAACGGTGTAAGGACGCCGGAGTGAGGAGTGAACGAGGTTCATACCGCTGCCTCACGGGCGCGATGTTCCGGGTGACAAATGGCCAGGGTTGTTGACACTTGCCGGATAGGAGTATCGGCAAAGGCAGGAATGATCAAGCCCGCGCAAAGGGCATTCTGAAAGGATTTTAATGTTGGATTCATGACCTTTTAATGGAAGCAGGGCTTAATGGGCGGGTGAAAAAGCGAATACCGATTGAGAAAGAACGGGCCGACGCGCCCGGGCGGATGGAGATGGCGCTGGCTTTGACGCTGCTGCTGGGGTGGGCAAGTTCCAATATCAACTGCAGCGAGCGATACTGAGTTATGAGATTGGAAGCGGGCTGGAGCACTGAACGGAAGAGCTGCTGCCCATCAGACTCTGGAAATTTGCCAAGAGGATTTACTCGATACTGCGCCAAGGAACACCCGCAAGAGCCGCACGCATGAGATAATAGATTACGGCAACAATAATTGCCTCGACTGATAAGAACCATAGGAACCATCCGGAGGTCCAGGCCCAAAGAGCGAGCCCTGCGAGAGCAAACGAAATCAGCATTACACCAATCATCTTCAAACCACCTTGAGAAGATTTGGCTTCTTCGGCAGGCATTGAAAGCGGCACGCAATGCTCAACCAGCACTGGGTAAAGGGCATACACCGGAGCAGCAATGAGGCCGGGCAGCAGGAGCGCGATTTGTGACGCATCTTTCGGAAGAAACCAAGAAAGCAGCGCAAATATGACGAACGTGGGCAAAGCCAGGAAGCATATGACGGCGCGGCGGGCGCCTTCACAAAGCTGCACCGGGCCCGACAGGGGCGCGGCTCGAAAAAGATCGGAGGCCTGCCATTGCTGCGAATACTGCAAGAGGCTTAATCCGAGCATTGGGACCAGCCCGAGATATGCACCGCAGAATGCGATTCCAAAGCCGCCTGTCCCGCTGGATCTGATGAAAAAAACCAGGGGCATGACCATCATCGGTGCCAGGCTCGGATAAACCCGCAACTTAACATCACGGTCTCGCAGCAGGTAAGCGGCGGAAAGTTGAAAGGAGGCGCGCACGACCGGATCGCGCAACCACCAGCACAAGGGCGGCAGCGTGACGAGTCTTGCGAGCCAGCGCCGGCGAGCAGCCGCTTTGGGGGCCACGATATTGGCTTCACCGAGACTTTGCAGCCCGCCCTGGTAATCCTGCGCCAACTTGCCAAAAGCCAACCAGATGATGATGCCAGTGATGGCTAGACCGAGCGCCGCCAGAACCCATGAACCGGCGGAACCTCGACCGCTGAGGGCATCATCAAAAGCAGCGAACCAGGCGGGAGGAAGAAACCCGATCCACCAGACATCCATGCTGGGGACGAATTTGTTGCCGAAGCGCCCAAGCATTTGTGGAACTAATTGGCCCGCCAGGACAACGCTGATTGCGACCACGACCTGGGCAGTGGTCATTAATCCTTCCAGCCGCTCGCGACCGAACCAGCGCAAGCAAAGCTGATAGATGAGCACGACGCCACCGGTGCAGAACAGCGCCTGGATGGCCGAAGAAATTGCGTGCACCACCGGGAAAAGCCAGCTGCCATCGCTCGCGGCCAGACCGACAAAGAAGCCAGCGAAATTAAAAGCCCCGGCCAGCCAGCAGGCAACCTGCACCAGCATGGATACTTTGGCCCATAACAAAGCCTGCGGAGTAATGGGCCTGTGCAGCAAAATATCTCCTTCCTCTTTGTTAAAGAGCACTTCTCCCGCGGAGGAGGCAACGGATAAGCCGAGAAATACCAGTGTCATCGCATGGAGGTAGAGCGAAAGCGCAAAAACGGGCTGACCATAAAAGACGAAGGCCATCATTCCAAGAAGTGCGTAGATACTGAGGGTCAGAGCGAGTTTGGAGCCAACCGATTTTGGAGCGCTTTCCTTTTTCAAGCCGCGCGAGCTTCGGCCACGCAGAAACAGGGTAAGAAAAAGCTTTCGCAGCACTCGAGCTGGCGGCGGAGCGGGCGTGTCAGGCAGGACTGGCGGTGCTGCTTGATTCATGGCCGAAAAGTTTTGGCGAAGTCTTGTGCGCGCCGTTCCAGTTCGGCGCCGCCGGTGAGTTCGGTGAATAATTTTTCCAAAGTGCCACTCTGATGGGATGCGACCAATTCCTGCGGCGCTCCATCCAGCAGCATTCGTCCCTTATCAATAATGATAACCCGGTCGCAAACGCGTTCCACCACGTCGAGAATGTGCGAACTATAAACGATCGTTTTCCCTTCTTGAGCCAGCGTTTGAATCAGCGCTTTGAATCCGACCGCGGCGTTGGCATCCAAGCCATCGAGCGGTTCGTCGAAAAAGACGACCGGCGGATTGTGCAACAGGGCCGAAGTGATCACAACCTTGCGGCGCATGCCTTTCGAATAGGCGCCCAGCAATTTATCAGTGAGAGTGGCGAAGCTTAGATCAAAAAAAGCGATGAACTGGCGGATACGGTTGTGGGCGGCCTCTTCCGGGATCTGATAAAGCGCGGCGACCATGGTGAGATACTCAAGGCCGGTAAGTGATTCGAAGACGGCACCCGATTCCGGCACGAAGCCAACTTTGCGTTTCACTTCGAGCAGGTCGCGCCCGAGGTCGAAACCGCAAATCGTGGCCGTGCCACTGGTCGGCTGCAGCATGCCCGTCAGCATTTTGAGGGTGGTCGATTTTCCCGCGCCATTTGGACCAAGGAAGCCGACGATCTGTCCAGCCGGAATAGAAAAGGAGAGGCGATCCACGGCGAGCTGCGTGCCGAATTGTTTGGTGAGATGCTGGAGAGAGATCATGCTCGACGGCTTATGCCTGAGG
>DASWRJ010000243.1:0-2627 GCA_036403255.1 Verrucomicrobiia bacterium | reverse complement strand
CTCCAATGGCTTTTGAGGAGCGGCGCGCCGAGCCCCTCGAGCATTTTAGCCATGAGCCGGGCGTGTTCCTGCTCTTCGCGGATGAAAAGATCGATGCTGGCGATGTAATCGGAATCGCCCGTGCCAGCCGCGCGGGCGCGGAGATGCCGGCCTTCACCGCTCTCACCAATTTGAAACTTTTGAATCGAGCGTATGAAGTGCTTTCGGATGGCCTTCGCCAACTACATCTGGTAATCCCAATGGATTGGGAGCCGATGATCCCGATTATGCTGAAAGTACTGAAGCCAGTGCATTTGGTATCTTTTGATTTATGATTTAGTATTGTGCCGGATTAAGAAGCGTTATGTTCCCACGAACTTGCGGCACTGCCTGTGCCAGTTTTCAATGCAGCGGAATGAATCGGATTAAGATGCGTCAATGCATGCAGCATGAGATAGGCGAGAAAGAGGAAGAGCGCGAAAAGCGCTGAATAGACCAAAGGCGCTGGATACGAGATGGGATGCGCCAGCCAACCCATTAAATCAGCAGCGAGATTGATCGGATTCACCAAAATGTCCCAAGAGTTCCAGCGGAGAAATCGGCCAATGTAAATGCCCAAACCGCTTAGACCAGTTGCAACTGCGACGCAAAGCCAACCCGCAATGCGACCATAGAGGCTGCTGCTGATCCAATGGATCAAGTGCAGCGAGAGGAAGCCGGCGAAGAGGCCATTTAGTGAAAAGAGAAGGATCAAAACCATATCCACCCAAAATAATCCACCAGGCCGATGCGTTAAGTGAACAAGATCGGTGAATATATACGGTGCATTGGGAAAGAAAATGAGCCACGCGAACGCCGCAGCATAGAATCGCCACGCCCGATTGCGGCCCTGTCGGAACCAATGCGCCAGGACGATGGCCAGCCCGAGTGGAAGCCAGGCGAGGAATAGATTCCAAACCAGATACAAGTGCTGGAAGCGATGTGTGAAAAAAATCCTGGTGGCGAGCAGGCCAGTCGCAATCGCGCTGGAGATGAGCAGGCAAACAACGGGAAAACCGGTGCCCGGCTTGGTTTGAAGATTTTGCAGGTTCATTGGTTTCTAAAGGTTGGTAAAACAGGCGTGGTTTGCTGTGCTGGAGTAGTTTGTTGGGACGTTGTTACTGGCTTTTCCTCGGCAGCGCTCCTGATCGTATCGATCCAATGCGCGATGAAGAACTTTTTCTCAGTGGGCAAAAAGGTCGAGGAAGAGCCAATTATCGGCCGGAGTGCGGTGCTCATCTGGAGCATAACGAGAAGGAAAATGATGGTCCAAACGGTCAGAGCGCCATCGGAGCGAACCTGGAGGAAACGGAGTCCCTGATTGAGAAATCGCAAAGCGAAAATGGTTCCCACAAACCAAAAGATGAGGTGTAAAGTTCCCATCATGGGCAACGACTTTGTGGATTGTGAAAAGACCCATGCCACCGGCGCAAAGCCGAGCAGCAGAATAGTCATTAATGCGAGTAGTCCTGCCAGTAAGCCTAGCATGGTCGCAAGTTTTGCTTGAGCGCCGCTGAGGCAGGAAAAAATATAGAGGCTCGGCAGGCAAATAAATGCGGAGGCGAACAGGCCCAGCACGATTTTGACAGGCGCGGCCCAGAGCTGGTCGCCCATGCTGAAGCTGCCGACAACCAGGCCGTAAATGGCCGCGCAAAATACCGAGATGAGCAGGAGCATGAAAATGAGACTGCCGCTGCCGCCCTGGCTAAATTGATAATGGATGCGCCTGGGCTGGCGCAGAATAGCTTCGACCGCTCCGACAAAACCGCTCACAGGCGATTTATCGTCCGGATGGTCAGCGGCGGAAAGCACAGGAGCAGCCGGGATCGTGGGAATGGGCGGAGGAACTGAGATAGGATTTAGATTGTCCATAGGATGGATGGGTTAAGTTTGTGATCGGTTACTAGGAGAAAAGGCTTTTCGCTGCATTTAATAAGGACTCAAAAAAGTTCCCGTGCAGCGCCTCGCGCCGCAAAAATTCAACTGGCAAACCCGGCGACCCGACGAATGGCCGCAGCAGCCATGAAAGCTGCGAACCGAGGAGGAGATTCCCGGCCAGCCATGCGAGCAGCACGCGTCGCGCGGTTTGTTTGCTGCCGCTCAAATGCGTCAGTAATTGGATGAGGCGCATATTGGCCGCGATCCCAGCAAGCGCAATTAGAAGCACTTGGGTTGTGAGATGAAAGCCATGCACGTGAAATGAGATTTGAGTTTTAGGATCAAGAGCAGGCAAATTCCAGGTGATGAACCAGACAAGCGGGCTGAAAGAACCCAAGATGACGGCGGCAATGGTAAAGCTCATCAAAATGGCCAGGAGCGTTTCACGAAAACGAAGATTCAGTCCAAGCAACGGGGCCAGCATTGCATTTAGCAGGGCATTCCCCAGGGTGGTGGCTAGCAGGATGAGTGGCAGCTTCAGAGCTGTGTAGGCGCCCTGCAGGGGTGAACGCCAGCAACCAACCGACGCCCCGTATAAACCGGCCCCGAGCACAATAACAATGACATAAAGCGCGGCCCGCGCGGGTGTAGAGCGGGCCAATTCAGAGCGGATTTGTTCCGGTTCCCCGCGCAATAACGTGGAGACGTTCGCGAATTGGAAGATGTTTTCG
>DASWRJ010000242.1:0-9695 GCA_036403255.1 Verrucomicrobiia bacterium | reverse complement strand
ACCGCATCACCGCGATTGACGATGGGCGACAAATCAAACCCAGCGGGTGTGCTGAACTTGCCGTAGTCGTAGCCATTGCCGTTATGTTGTTTCAAAGAAATAAACGAGGCAGCCATCGTATTGGCCATAGTGTTATCCAGGTGGCCACCCATGCTGGAACCAAAGGCTTGCTGGCGCTGGTTAATCGTGCCTTCAAAGGCGGCTGCCTGGCTTTGGACAAAAGAACTGAGGCTGCGGCCGTTGCCCTTGCGAACGGTGACCTGTTTGCTGTCCCGGGCGGGAATTTTACCGAGATCGAAGATCATTCCATGGATCACGAGTGACGCTTCGGAAATTTCTTTCTCGAGATGGTTCTCAACCTTGACGCTCCAGCCGCCCGTGTCCGGTGTCACGGTCATAGTGAGAGGATTATCATCCTGACGCCACCAATCGCTGACGTAGAGCTGGTTCACCCAAACAGGGACGGTGATTTCAGCGGCGAAACTATTGCCGCGCTGCTCGACCATGGCGCGACTGCCTTCCTGGCCATTGCCAAAGTTGGCCATATATTCCCCACGCAATGTGGCGAAAGGTTGTTCGCTGGCGACTTGGTAGCGGGCATTTACGGGAGAATAGATCGAGGCGAAGGTGCGTCCGCGCAGGTCGGATTTCTCGCCATGCGGCACGAGATCGAGTACGTGCAACTCGTTCCATTCCGTCTCGCCGGCGCGCAGTCGATAGCCGATCACGTAGATCAGAACAGAGAAAAGGGCCACGTAGGCGGGAAATGTGATCCACGTAAGCATCTGGCGATTGATCTTTTTGAGCCAGTAATAATCAAGCGGGCCGATAACCACCAAATAGCCCACCAGGAGAAGCAGGAGCCAGCCGACGGGCAATTTGCGGACCTGACGGCTGTCGATCATCGCGCCGAAAACGCCGTCAATGCTGCGGTTATTATAGAACGTGAACGATTCCTTGCCGAAAATGGAAGGGGGCAACGCCGCCAGCCGAGCCCAGAAATGATCGCGATTTTGCCAGGAGAGAAATGGCTCGAGTTCGGGGCTGAAAAGCAGAACGGTGACCTGGCCGCGGCCCCTTTTGGCGGTGACAGCAAAAGGCTGGCTGGAAGAACCAAACAGCACATTTCCATCGCGCAAGGTGCCAGTGGCGAGTTGGATGGGAGCAGCTTCAAATTTATTATCGGTGCGGAGGTCAGCGTAAGGATTGGAGAAATTATTATCGCCCAGGAGGCGCGGCTTTAGTGAAGAGCTCGGGTCAGAATCACTATAATCACCGACACTGGCAAGAGGGCGAGTTAGCCAGTGCTGGATTTCAGAATGCGTCTCGGTGGTGATGAGTTCTTTGACGTCGATGGGTATAAGTTTGCGCAGCCATTCGTTACCATTTACATGGATGGGCTGTTCGACTCCGACTATCAGGTGGCCGCCGCTATAGACCCACGCGAGCAGAGTCCGGGCTTGCTCAGAGCGGAGTTCGAGGGCGCGTTCGGGATTCAGGTAGAGCGTGTCCAGACCTTCGAGGCCGATGGGATTATCAGGAAAAATATTTGGCTGGAGCCGGGCAGCAACCGGTTGATAAGCGTTATTCTTGGACTTCAACTCCGGAAATGTGGGCATACCATGAGCGGTGCGAGGCATCGCTCCAGCTATGGGCAAGGCGCTCGGGAACGTTTTGCGGATGCGCAGATTCTGCGATTCAGCCCGGACACGGCCGCGCTCGTCCAGAAGGCGGGCGTTCCAATTATAGGCGGAGCTGCTGGAAGCAAAGACCGGGATGACGAACCGCTTGAGGGTGCCGGTAGGAAGTTCCAGAACGATGGAGCGGGTTTGGGTTTGGCTGTAGCCGCCAGGGGTCAACTCGACTGTCGCTTTAAATGCAGGGCCGTCATTGGCTACTTCAAACACGACCGGGAACCATGTGCCCTCCGGCACGATGCCATCAAAGCCGAGGAAAACGTCAAAACGCACTTCGCCATGAAGAGCAAGAGCGCTTAAGAGGAGCAGCGCAGATATGGAACGCAAAAGGGCTTTGGAGAATCGTGTGTTCCGGATTGGCTTGGGCCAGAGTATATCCATGGCAGCGGTATTGATTGTCTCTAAATCCATGTATAACCCTTTAGACAAGGGTGTGCAATGGCTGAATTGGAAGATTTCGAAATTGCTTACCGCACACGCACGGTCTTCCGGCAGGCGAGGAAATGGAGCCAGGATTCAGTGACCGGACGTTTATAGATGCGGCCGAGCGCGAGCGAGTAAAGCTTGATCTGGGGGGCATAAGCGTCTGTGCGGGCGGAAAGTTCTTGCGCGGCGATGGCATCAGTCTTGAAATCGAGGAGCCAAATCTCCGTGGGACGAATGACGGCCAGATCGACTATACCCTGCACTACGATGAACTCGTCTTCGGGTATGGAATTGAGTGCCGGTATCTGTTTTGCGTCCTCACCAGTCAATCGCATGTTGAAGCCGAGTTCGCGGTGCAGCATAGAACGCTGGCTGAGGATGCGATTGCCAACCGATGAATGCCAGAAATGCACGATGGCCTCCAAATCGAGCGCAGCAGCTTCGGACTCTTCCAGCGCGCCAATGAAAACAAGGCGTTCGGCTTCAGCTTTGAGAGTGTCTACGCTTTGGACTTTATCCAGGGACACGCGTTGCAGAAAAGTATGGTGAGCGATGCCGAGTTCACGCGGGCCGAGAGACTGGCTGCCATGGAAGAGGGGAGATGGTTTGCTATAATGGGCCAAAACCCCGGGCGATTCATCTTCCTGCGCCTGCCGACGCAACATTGTGACGCTTGCTTTGGCAGGCTGTCGCGTGGCAGGAGCAAATGGGTAGAGCCATTCGAGGCGCTCTTTTAATTTGGCGAGTTGCTGCGGAGTCGCGGGCCGCAGGGAGCGGAGTTTGGAAAAGGCGACCTGAGAGGATTCCTCGTCTGAGGGGTTTGCCGATGAAACAGCTGATTTGTCGAGCTGGTGAGTGGAGGATGTTTGACCATCCGTTTGAATATTCCAGCGCCAGAGTGCGTTTGCGCCGGTGGCGCTGGCCAGCCAGTTCGGCTCACGATGCGTGCACCATGGACCAAGCCAATCGAGGAATGAACTCGCCTTCAGCAGTTGATAGGCTGGGGGGTTTTCGGAGGCAAGTTCGGGCCAGGATTCTTCGGCCGCTTTAGCGCTGCACGTGCCGAGCAGAATGAGGTGTTGCTCGGCGCGAGTCAGCCCGACGTAAAGTGTGCGGAGTTCTTCGCCAAGTGCATCGGCGCGCCGGCGATTTTTAGCGAGCCAATACGGAAGGCTGGGATAGCTGGCGCCGGTATGCGGCGGTTTAATCATCGGACACAAACCGCAAATATCATCAAGGATGACGCCAGTAGTAGCTTCAGACAGATTGAAGCGCTTGCCCAAGTCGGGGATGATCACGATGGGAAATTCCAATCCTTTGCTCTGATGAATGCTCATCAGGCGAACGGCATTTTCAGCCTCGAGTGGCGCCGGTTCGCGGTCGCCGGCAGCTTGCTGCTGGGCTTCGATGAGCTGGAGAAAGCGATACACCCCTTGATGATGCAGTTCGTCAAATTCCCGGGCCAGCGCCAGGAGTTGCTGCACGTTGGCCTGCCGTTGCTGCCCACGCGGCTGAGTCAGGAGCCAATCAAGATATTTGGTATCGTTGAGAATCATCTCCAGGCGCTGAGTCAGCGAGCTATGGCGAGCGGCCGCGCGCCATTCATAAAAACGGAATAGGAATGAATCGATTTTCTGCCAAAGAGCGGAATGAGAGTCGATTTTCTCATGGTGAAACAGCTCGAGCGCCGTCCAAAAACGGACGTTGCGCTTGGTGAGGCGGATTTCAACCAGGTCATCGAGCGAGAGCCCCGCGAGCGGCGAGCGCAACACGGCGATGGCGGGGACATCCTGGAGTGGGTTGTCCAGCAACTGCAAAACATTCAGGAGGTCCAGCACTTCAATCGTATCGAAGAAACCAATGCGGCTGGTTTCCAGGGGCAGTTCTGAACGGGCAAATTCCTTGGCAAAAGTTTCGACTTTGCGTTTTGGCGAGCGCATGAGGACGACGATGTCGCGGAATTCAACCGGACGAAAAAGCTCTTCGTCTTTGTCCCACACCAACTGGCGGTTTGTAACAAGAGAATTAATGCGCTCTGCTACAAGGCGGGCTTCGCGTTCCGTGTCCGAAAGTTCCAGGAGCGGATCCGAGTCATCATCCGAGCCCTGGCGCAGGCGTAAATGCATTTCGACGCGCGGCTCGATTTTAGCGGGATCGCTTTTATAAGCGGCGCGGTTTGCAGCATCGCCAAAGCGAAGTTGGGCTTCGGCCGTAAACGGCACACCGCCGATTTCCTTCCGCATGAGCGCGGCAAAAAGCGGATTGATGAAGCCCAGGAGCGCTTCATGGCTGCGGAAATTTTCGGGGAGGAAAATGGCGCGGCCGCCTGGACCGTTCCATTTAGCGGCGTAACCCTGGAAAATGTGCGGTGCGGCCTGGCGGAAACGATAGATGCTTTGCTTGACGTCACCCACGAGGAAGCGGTTCGGATTCGTTTCCGCCCGAGCCAGGGCGGTTAAGATACGGTCCTGAGCCTCGTTGATGTCCTGATATTCATCGACAAAGACGAGCTTGAGGCGTTCACGCCAAACCTGGGCCAATGGCGTTGATGTTTCACGTTGAGAATCCCAGAGCAGGCGGAGCGAGAATTGTTCGAGATCGTGGAAATCGACGGCGCCTTGCTCGTGTTTGAGCCGGCTGTATTCGGCATCGAATTCACGCGCCAGACGCAACAGCGTGGTCATGTGGGAGCGGACCCAATTCCAATCCTCAGCCAACGGATCCCCAGCTTCAACCGGCAGAAGCGATTGAAGAAAATTGGCGTGCTTGAAAAAAGTTGTGAGTGGTTTGCGAAAGAGGGTCTTTTTGCGATTGGGCCACTCTCTGGCGTCTATTTCGAGAATAGCTTTTAGAGCCAGAGCGGCCTCGGACCGAGTCATCTCCTGCGGGAGTTTTTCGAGGACTTTAGCGCATTCATGAGCATGGGTGTTTTCGGGCGACTGCGCGATGAGTAGCGGCAAAGCCATTTCGCGCCAGAATTGGACCGCTTCAACGAGCCAGCAGGACCATTGCGTCGGCTCGGGATGGGAGTAAATGCTCAACTGCCCTTCGAACCAGCCATGCGGGTCAGGTCGGGTTTGAGTATAGGTGTGCAGTTGCAGCACCAATTCGCTCAGCCACTCCTGGCGCGAGCGGAATTGCGATTGCAACAAAAGCTGCACCGCCGCGGATTCGGCAGTGGCACCGCTATAATGGCGGGAGAAGATTTCCTCAAATGCGGCAATCTGCAACAAACTGGTTTGCTCTTCAGCCAGGACTGTGATTTGCGGATCCAAGCCGAGTTCGTAAAAATGTTCGCGCACCAGCTTCAGACAAAAACTGTGGAGCGTCGAAATGTGAGCGTTTTCCAGCAAGGCTAGTTGCTCGTGCAGGCGTGGGTTATAGGGATCAGCGGCCAATTCCTGTTCCAGGCGCTGACGAATGCGGCGGCGCATTTCGGCGGCAGCCGCTTCCGTAAACGTCACCATCAGAATTTCATCAATGGAAACGTTTTCGTGGAGGATAAACCGCAAGCAGCGCTCGATCAGCGTCTTGGTTTTGCCAGTGCCGGCCCCGGCAATCACCAGAGTATTGCCAGAAGCTTGAACGGCTTCGGATTGGGCGGGCGTAAGATTCATTCTTCCGGCTCAGCAACTGCCTTTAGGGTGCGAAATTTATGCGACCACGGATCGATTCGACAGATGCTGCCGTAGTCGCATTTCTCGCAGGCGACTTCATTTCCGCATTTGTATGGGTCAATTCGGACATCCCCCTGATATAGGCTGCGGCCCATCTGAACCAGGCGGGCATGCGACTCATCGAGCATTCTGGAGAAGGCGTCTTGACTGAGTGGACCCAAGCCCTTTTTGGCGAGGTGACCGTCTTTTTTCAGTGAGTATCGAAACTGATCGCCTGCTGATACATCCGTGCGGTTGTCGAGTTTATCCAGTTCATCTGCATTAAAGAGGCCTTCGTGCGTATAGGCGCGGCGGGAGTCCTCGAACACGCTGTTCAGCACATCAGCGCGTGTTTCGCCGAATTCATAGGAACCAGCCAGGTTAATATAGAAGACACCAGCAGGGATGAGCCGGTTTACACCGAAGACCGAGCGGCCATTTTCCAAATGGCGCAGGACATTTAAATAGGCGGGCAACTGCTGTTGCAGGCCATTCTCGATGTAGAGCTGTTTGAGTTTGCGCTGGCTGGATTTGTAATCGATGACAACGCAGAGCGCCTCATCATGGCCCGGCTTGCGCCAGAGGTCCACGCGATCGATGCGGCCGCGAAATAGAAGCGCACAGTCCTGGCCGAGGTCAATTCTCCATGCAGGCAATTTGCTGTCATGAAAACCGAATCCGATCTCAACGACTTCGGGATCAAATTGATACTGCTGCATCCAGCCAACGAGCGTTTCGATGAGGCGCTGCAAGGATTGTTTATAGCTTTCGGCCAAGAACCGATTCTGCTCTTTGGCAGTGAGCAAACCGTCTTCAAACTTTTCGAGCATGCTCGCGCAGGTTTCTGCGATTAGGTTCCGCGCCTCAGCAGGAGTGAGATCACGCCAGCGCTTCCCGGCGACGCGCAGGTCTTCATGAAATTTGGCGAGCACCTCGTGCTGGAAACTGCCTTGCTGTCTTATGTCCAATTCGTAGCGCAAACGCTCCTCGGCCTGGAGACCGGAACTAACGAAAAATTGAAATGGGCAGGCGGCGAATTTTTCAAATTGGCTGACGCTCGTATCCAACGCTGGGCCGTAAAGTTTGTGGGCAACGCGCGGGTCAATAAAGCCGGTGTCGGTGCTTTGGTGGAGGTGCTTAAGACGGTCCAGGACAGCCGTAACTTCGGGGAGCCTGGTAAAGGGAGCAAGTTGCTTGAGAGCTGGAGAAGGGACGAAACCTTGGGTTTGCGTGAGACCCTGAGATTCCAATAAAAGGGGCAGCAAATCAGCCGCATGGTCGCAATCAGTCCAATCGCGCGCGGCATTAAACTTTTCATGGTTATTGGCGAGGGGCGGGAACAATCGTTCCAAATGCGAGACAAAGCAGGATGGATTAAGGGCGCGGCCCTGCGAATCGCGTTGCGCATAAGTGACAATCACGCGGCGCCGCGCGCGGGTGCAGGCTATGTAAGCGAGAAAACGCTCCATTCCCAAATGCACACGTGAGTCATTCCCGAGAGGATGACCCGCTTTATCCAGGAGCAAACGGTCCACTTCACTTAAGAGTGTGTGACTAGCGACAGGGGCGGGAAAGACGGTCTCGTTCATCCCGAGAATGAACACGCGCTGGAGGTCCGGATTGCGTGACCGATCCACTGAGCCAATCAAAACTTGATCGAGCACCGGCGGCACAAGCCCAATGGACAATGCGCCAAGACCTGATTCCAGAATGGAGAGCCATTGCGAGAGCGGCAACGTCTCACCCGCGAACGCGAGGGCTACATTATCGAGCCACTCATTCAGTTGTTTCCAGACGGTGGTGTGAATGACAATAGCCCCTTCGGCAGCTGGCCGCTCGGTGGCGCTCCATTTTTCAAGTGTCTCGTGGACGCGCAAAGAAGCCCAAAGCGCGCGCACGGCATCCGCCAGTTGTCCGCCTGACGGGGAATGTTCCAGATTTTTGGCGAATTCCGCAAATGGACGAATCAACTTTTGCCGAAGCGCCTCCAATTGATCGGGAGCAAATTCCCTCGAAGAGGGTTTGGACCGATATTTTAGTTCAGCTCTCCACGCCTGACCTTCCCAGCCATTGGCGATCGCATCGTTTTCGAGCTTGTCAATTTCCGGTTCAGAACCATGGACCAGCCCGGACTTAAGCGCAGTAAACCAATCTGCGGACCGCCAATTATGCGCGACTGTTCGCAATGCCCCACGCGTAAGCTCTGCCAGCGGGTGATGACCAACTGGCTCGCGGCGATCCAGAAAAAATGGGATGCCATAACGCAGGAAAGCTCGCCGCAACGGATCGTGATATTGCTCGAGTTGTCTCAGTAAGACAGCAGTGTCCCGGTAACGTCCTCCACTTCGAACATACCGCAGAATGTCTCGTGCGGTCATGAGCGCTTCCGCTTCGGGATTGGCGCATGCCACGATGCGAACAGCGGCCTGAGCTGTGCCGAAGGGTTCGCAGGCGAGGACCTCGGGATTAGGAGGCAGCGGCACGGCCCAATGGCTTTCGAGATGTTGAAGCAAAGGCTGGCTGGCAAAGCGATTGCGTTTCGGATCGCGCGCGACGTGTTCCACCTGAATTGTGCATCCGGGCAAAGCAGATAATTCCGCATGTAATTGGCTGAAGGTGCGGCGCACAATCGACCATGGCGAGAACCACGATTGCTCTTCAGTTTTGGAATCAAAGCAAAACGCCAGGGTGGCTTTTTTACAAAACGGCATGAGCGCTGCCATGAACCTGTACTCTTGCGGGGTCATTTGCGCAAAACCATCCGCCCAGAGCGCCTCGATCTGGAGAGGATTTGCCGGGTGTGATGCTGGGTCGAGCACGACGCTTCCCGCTGCCGTAGAAACCCTCTTCTGTCCAGGGGAAATGAACGAGTCTGAGTCCCCGAAATTCTTTGCAGCCTGTGCTCGTGCGAGCGCATCAGCCGCCAAATCGAGCAATGAGTCAGAATCTTGCAGGTTGTGCGTAGCGAGCCAATCGCCGTAGCTTTCGAGGAGCAGCGCAACATCGCGCAACTTGTGATCGAGACGGTTGCTCGGCCCAACTTTGCACGCCAATTCCCCAACCTTTTGCGGGCCGAGACGATGATGGCGCAATTCGCGCATCAACAAACTGAGTTGGCGGGCAAAACCGGGGAGCCGAGCACTCGATCGGAAAAGTTTAAGATCGTTCTGCCGGCGGCTCAACAAAGCTCGCAGGACCATGACGCGCCCTTCTTCATTCAGCAGGTTGGGGGCGGCCAGGCCAAGTTGCTCGAAGACAAGTTCCGCCAGTCTCTCGAACGAGAGGACCCGCAGCCGAGTCCAGCCCGGCAGGTCTTCCTCAGCCAGCAAATGACGCTCGAGCTGAAAAGTGGCTTGTTTCGGCGCGACAAATACAAGCAGCGGGCCTTCCGCTGACTGCCGCAAAAGCCGGCGCGCTTCCGTCAGGCAACGGAAGGTCTTGCCGCTTCCCGCGGGGCCGAGCAGAAACTGGATTTGCACCTCTCCCTTTTACAAGGAAATGGCAGCGCCGGGAATTTTAAAATGCACTTCGGCTGCGCGTATTTTCGCGCTGGTATTTCATGCAAAATCACCCGCGTATTGGCCAGCTACTGTCATTTGACGTTATTAGCGGCCTCTGCCCAAATCCTTAATCAAACGGGTCACCAAGGCAGTCCAACCGGTTTGATGACTTGCGCCGAGCCCCTGGCCTGTTTCAGCGTGGAAATATTCATGAAACAGGACGAGGTCTTTCCAATACGGATCGTTCTCGAACCGCGCCCGCGCCCGATTAGTGGGACGCTGGCCGGATTGATCGGGCAAGAAGAGCCGCGTCAGGCGCCCGCCGATTTCCTGGGCGACTTGTTTAAGATTCAAATAGTTACCCGAACCAGTGGGACACTCAACCTTTAGGTTGTCTCCGTAATAGTGGTAGTATC
>DASWRJ010000241.1:0-9815 GCA_036403255.1 Verrucomicrobiia bacterium | reverse complement strand
TCGAGTAACAGAAATCCTCCATCTGCGAATTGGCCTCCTGCAGCTCGGACGTCCGCTCGCGCACCAGCGCTTCAACATTCTCATTGGTGCGTTCGAGTTGCACCTGGCGCAGGGCGATTTGCCACATCTCCTGCACACTTTGCCGAATAGCAATGAGGAGGAAAATCAGTTCAAATCCCACCCAGGCCGCGTGCTCGACGGCGCGCCATTGGCTGGCCACGACCACACCGTAAACAGATTGCGGCCAGTAGATGCCGCGGAGAAAGTGATCGAGGTAAACTACTACTGAAGCCGTCATCAGCACGCGCCAATCCCGATAAAATGCAAGAAAAGCGAGCGAACCAAAAACGTGAAAATGCGTTTCGATCCTTCCACCGCTGAGGTGAATAAGCAGAGCAGACATCATCATTTGGGCTGCCGCGATGGTGTGCCTTGTCCAGACTGAACCGCGGCGAAAGCGCGCCAGGAGGACTGGAAAAAACGAGATGAATCCTCCTAGAAAAATGGCGGCCCAGACATGAACGTGAGTATCGTAACTTGCGCCTGTCCAACTGCGCGGCGAGAGGATGTACGCCCCCAGAATACCCGCAAGCCATTGGATAATAATCAGACGCCCAAACAGCTTGTCAGTGCGTTCGTAGATGGCACGCAAATGCTGATTGAAGAGCACCTGCGCGCGGCCCCGAATGGTTTCGTCCCGAGGCTCCCTCGCAACGTCAGTTGTTTTCTCGGCAGACATTCAAAATCTCGCATCCGAACACGGATGTCTTGTTCTGTTTGGTTTGCGTTGAAGTTAAGCAGTCTATGGCGGTTCGACGGCCAATATTATCTCCTTCGTGCCCGCGCGAACCAGTCAAGCCACCGCTAAACAGGAGTTTGCCATTCTTGTCGTAAATGAAGGTGTGGCCTGAAGTTGCCGCTCCGAATCGCTGAGCTTCGCGTCCTTCGGGATCGCTGAGCACTTTGACTCCTGGAATAGATCGCGCTTGCGCCGAAAGACTGGTTTGTTCCCAGTCTGCAGCGCCATTGGCCGGTTTATAAAAGAGAACTGAAATGGCCGCGCGCCCTGGCGCTTTGGTGACAAGTTGAAGCAGTTCGTCAATTGAGGCCCGCGTGCAGGGGCACTTCGGATGCGCAAACATGATCAGAGTAGGCTGGGAGAGTGAACGCTCAACGTGACTCTCTCCGGGCCATTGGTTCTGCACTTGCAGTTCGGCACCTGGTTTGGCGTTGTAAACCATAAGCCCCAACATACCCAGCACTGAACCGCCGAGCCAAATCAAGGTTGCTGCAATAAGCCATTTCCGTGGGATATGCATGCTCACGTATGATACACAAATAGGCCTACGGTAACAACCCCACAGTCAACAACCCAGTAGGCCCTCACTTGAAATTAAGTTAGTGGTTAATCTTCCCCCCAAAAGCTTTCGAATCCAGCCCTTATAAGATTGAATCTTGCGAAAAGTAGCCCAAAAAAGGCCCGTTGCTCTGGAATAATGTGCCGTTTTGCACTTGGCCAACTTGTTTAGCTGGTTAGTGCTGCCGGTGAGTGCTCGGTGTTTGGGCGATGCGCCTTGCGATGAACTGGCGCAACAAAGGAATGCTGCATCGGCTGAGGAGAGCCGCTCCCGCCGTTGGATCTGCCGCTAAAATGGGTTCTAAAGCATACCAATACATCAATGGGAGGTTTTGGTCGTCCATATCTTCCGCGTGCGAGAGCAAATGTTCGAGTATCGGTTGTCGATCCTGGAGGCGCAGCCTCTGCGCGGCTGAAGCTAAATAAAGGCGCACAATTGAAGAACGATCCGCAGCGGCCAGCTCCGTGAATTCCTGGAGCATGACATTTGATGGCTCATTATTTTCCGTAAGAAGTAGAATGGTCCAACCCCGAAGATGCTCGTCCTTTGATTTCAGCAGACGCATCGCGAGGTCCTCATCCAAACCATTGATGGCATGGAGCGCCCAAAGAGCGCGCAGTTTGCGAGTAACGTCAGGATTTTGATTAAGAGTTTTTTTGAGAACTTGCCGGACCTCCGCTGAAGGTCCGCCGGGCCCTTTTGCAAAACGCTCCTGGAGAATGCGACGCGCATGGCGTGCAAACCAATCATTTGGATGCAACTGCAAAGCGACCAGTTCCAAATCGCTCAGACGTGTGACGTCGATTTTATCCGTCGCAGGCTGACCATAAGTGATTTTGTAAATGCGGCCATTCGATCGATCGTAAAAGTCCGGGTTTTTCGTGTGACAAATATTCTTCTCGTAAAAATCAATCATGAATACCGAGCCGTCCGGCCCATATTGCAAATTGAGAATGAGTGACCATGGGTCGTTCATAAAAAGGAAATCGGGCCCGTGGCTGGCCGTGTAGCCGGAACCGGACGGCAGCAGCGAGTCACTGTTTACCCGATGCCCATGGAGATTGAACATGAACATCGCTCCGTGATATTTCTCGGGCCAGCTCCCACCGAGATAAATCATGCCGCCGGAATGGGCGTGACCGCCGCCTGCTTCATAATCGGAAGGGTAAGTTTCCAATTGACCTTGGGCATTGCGATACCCTTCGCGTCCCGCATGGGAATTGGTTCCAGCCCAATGCCGATGGTCTGCTATGGTTTTGATTGCATCGTAAGTATTCGGAAAAGCGGGCGTGCCAAAAAGTCGTTGGTAACGGCCACCCTGCGCGATATGCCAGAGATGCGGCAGCACGCATCCGGTGGCAAATAACTGGCCATATTCATTGAAATCCAACCCCCAGGGATTCGTGCAACCCTCCCCAAAAATCTCGAACTTGCGCTTGAGCGGATGATAACGCCAGACACAACCGCTGAACTTGTGCCGTTGTGCTTCCGGCATTCCGGGCGCGCCGACGCTCGAATGATCGGCCACGCCATGGCCGCCGTAGAGCCAGCCGTCAGGTCCCCAGGTGAAAGTGCTCAATGTGTTATGAGTATCCTCATAGCCGAAGCCATCGAGCAGCACCTCGGGCGGGCCCGCTGGTTTATCCTCACCGGGTTTAATAGGAATGAATAACAGGTAAGGCGCGGCGCCAACCCAGACACCACCAAAGCCAAGTTCCAGGCCGCAAACCAAATTCAAATTGTCAGTGAACACAGTGCGCCGGTCGAATTCTCCATCTCCATTAACGTCTTCAAAAATTAAAATGCGATCTTTGCCCTTTCCTTCCGGCGCACGGAGCGGGTAGGTAACGTTTTCAGCGACCCAAAGCCTGCCTCGATCATCGAATGCGAAAGCGACCGGCTGGACAATGTCAGGTTCACCCGCAAACAGGGTGGCTTTAAAGCCGGGGGGCAATTTAATCGCTTCGAGGGATTTTTGGGGAGAAAGGCCAGAGAAAGGTTCGGCCTGTGTGCAGATTGCTCCCAGGAGTGTGAAGCTCAGCAAAAACCATTGCGCCCGGGGGAGATGCATTCGCTCAAGTTTGCGAGGGAACTGCGAAATCTCAAATTAAATCCTGCGCAAAAAGTTCCCGATGTCCCGTTTAGCTTTGCATCTGCAGCGCCGCCCTCGTTATAAACAAGGCCACACCATGAAGAATTGCCCCTTGCTCGGTTTTCTCCTGCTCGGCTCGTTCTTGCTCACCGCCGCTCATGCGCAGGAGCGGGTGCCGCACTACATTTGGCTCGAAGCGGAAACGTTTGGGCCTCTCAACGGCGGCAATTTCTCGTTCCAACACTTAAAAGACACGACGCGGGGTTCATGGTCGGTTGCGGGCCCGGGTGTGGCGCCTGAGTGGACGATGGGCGGAGAAAGCGAATGGATGTCAATAGCAGCGCGGCCTGATGAAACAAATGAAGTGAAGACTTCGCATGCTGTCGAAGTCCCGGCGGCAGGGTCTTATCACCTCTGGGTGCGCTATATGGATTACCGGCAAAAGGAGGAATCATTTGGAGTGCGTGTTAAGCAGGGCGAAAAAATCTGGAGCCATATCTTTGGCGTGAAGCCGGTCGTTGATGAATTGGATTCAATGATGATGCTCTGGAATTTCTCTTTTGCCTGGGATCAAGCAAACGTCGAACTCACCAAAGGCCCGGCTGAGGTGACCTTGTTTACCACCGGCCCTACTCAGGTCCGACGCTGCGTCGATTGTCTATGTCTGACCACTGATACCAATTATCGCCCGAGCGGCCGCGACAAACCGGATTTTGCGGTCTGGCGTGTTCTGCGGAAATTGCGAGAGGCAGGCACAGAAAAAAAGCCCTCTGCAAGAGCGGAGTTCCCAAGCACCTGGAAAATAGCCGATGCCCCTCCGGCATTTGTCTGGAACACAGGACGTAATTGGCTGGATCAATTGCGAAACCCGGAAACTTCACGGGTGGAGACACCGTTTGAAGTGGATCCACCGTTGCTGACGAATTTTATTGTAGCGTTCAGAGGACAGCAGCCGGCCGTATATAGCGACCCATTCAGCGGGCCGGCTTTGAACATTTCACATTATCCCAACATTTTTACAAACGGCTCAACCTTCACCGAATGGCTGGAGCGGCATCCTGAGAAACGGTTTGTGATGCTGTTGAATTACTCGGAACCGAACTGGCCAAAGAATCCAGACAAGGCAGCGGTTTACGCAAATTTCAAACGCTTTGAAAAGCAATTCATCGGCTACATCGCCGGAGAAAGCATTGCGCATGCTTCCACGGACGGTGGCAAAATGGAGAAGCGTGTGAAAGCAGCGAAATCACGCGGAGAGATTCTCGAGGCGCTGCACGAGATGCACACCGCTTCAGTCGTGAAGAAGTTTACCGATTATAACGGCAAGCCCATGACACCCGAAGAGGCGTGGGCGCCGATTATTTCGTGCCTTTCGGGTAATATGGAATCTTATGCGCACGCACTCTGTCACTGGGGCGTGAAGCGGCTCGGGCACGAGAATACGGGCAACTCGCCGACGCTGGCGCGCCGACTGGCCTTTATGCGGGGAGCAGCGCGACAATTCGGCGCAAGAATTGTTAATTATCAATCCTGCAATCTTGGCGACGCGGCGACCATGTATTCGAGACAGGCGTTTCTTTATCCGGCTTCATCGAAATTTATTTGGGACAATTCGTATGACGCCTGGGCTGGGGCTGGGCACCATTGGCTCCTCAAAGATTATCTGCTCTGGTACTTGGCGGGGGTAGATGCCTATTATAATGAGCAGGGGGTGGATATGTTTTGGAAACCGGGCGGGAATGTGGCCGGGGACAGTTTCCCTGTTGAGCTCTCGCCCAAAGGCCGCACTGCGGAAGCATTCATGAAAATTTCAGGAAAGCATCCGCGCGGCAACCAGTTTACGCCCGTCGCTATCTTCATGGACGAAGCGCATGGTTGGTCGCAAGAGCGTTTTCATCCAGGAGGTTTTCAACTTGATCCTGAGTTGAATCTCGCTTTATTGAAACCCGGAAAACATGAGGCGGCCATTCGAGGAATGTTTGACATCGCCTATTATCCAGCGCCCGAAACGCAAAATGAAGCGGCGAGCGCAATCCGGCAGACATTTGTGAGCGGGATATTCGGCGACATATTTGATGTGATCGTCAACGCTGCCGACCACACCAAGACCCTTTCGACTTACCCGATAACGTTTGCTGCGGGCGAGGTTCCGATCAGCGCAGAATGGGGTGACGCGTTGCTGAAATATATGCAGCAAGGCGGCACGTTCGTGGCGGCGGCAGAACAATTAAGCGGGCCGGGCGTGGAGGCGCTGGGACTGCCGAAGCTGGGTGCATTGCAAGAAACGGATGCAATGGTTTGGAATGCGAGCGGAGAATCGCTACCATCACAGGTGTATCGGTATTATGCGATTGCGTCCGGGAAGGACAAAGTGCTCGCGAAGAGTGCGAGGGGCGAGCCGGTCATCATCAGCCGAGCGATCGGGAAAGGAATGCTGGTTTTTATTGCGACACCGCTCGGGATAGGACTTGATGAACGGCCTATCCCTGGGATGGCCTTGCTGATGCGGCAACTGAGCGACGGATTAATGCCCGTTCGCGTGAAGGGCGAGGTCGAATGGACTTTGGATAAATTAAGCGATGGAGGCTGGCTAGTGGGACTTTTTAATAATCGCGGCGTGATCAAACCTCAGCACGGCGTGCTGCCCACCAATCATCGCGAGGTGGCGGAAGTTGAGCTGGAAGCAGGGTGGCCCATTGCGAAGAGCACTGAATGGGTCACGGAGACTGTGATGGATTGGCAAGGTGGTGAAAGGACAAAATTGACGCTGCCTGCGGGAGCAGTGCGGTTAGTGGCGATATATCCAAAATAGTATGCTGGAGGACCTCGCTGAAAGCGTTCGCGTGTTGGGGCTGCAAGAATATCACCGCCATATTTTTCTGTGCGCCGACCAGTCTGAACCGAAATGTGCGCCGCGCGAAGAGACACTGAAAGCCTGGGAGTTTCTGAAAGCGCGGTTGAAAGAGTTAAAATTAAGCGGGCCGTATCCGTTAGTTTATCGGACAAAGGCAAATTGCCTGCGAGTGTGCATGCATGGGCCAATCGCAGTAGTTTATCCGGAAGGTGTTTGGTACCACAGTTGCACCGCTGAGGTGCTGGAGCAGATCATCCAACAGCATTTAATCGGCGGCGAACCGGTCGAGAAATATCGTTTCGCGCAAAACCCGATGCGCAGCTGATTATTCGCCGGGTTCTTCGAGCAGCTTCTCTCGCTTTTGATTATACTCCTGCTCGGTGACCTTGCCATCGATATACTGGCGCAAAAGCAAATTGAGTTTATCGCGCTTTGTCTTTGGTTCCGGGGCGGGCGCGGTGGCGGCGGCTTTGTCGCGGGCTTCCTTTTGCTTAATGATGTCATCCATCTTCTTTTCGATCTCAGAAACTTTGGCGTTCGGATCAACCGCAGGAGGCGGGGTTGCCGTGGGCGGATTGGCCGGATTGACTGTTGTTGGAGCAGGTTTTGGCACTACTACGGCGCTGGGAGGCGGCGTAGTGGGCTTGGGCGCAGTTGCCATCGGTGGCGTTTTGAGAGGAGCAGACGGTGGGGCCATTTTGGCAGGGTCCACCGGATTTTCCTTCATGTATTTCTCGTATTGGCGGGAAGAGATTTTGCCCTGCAAATAAAGTTGCTCCATCTCAGCGTAACTAGCCGGGCGCGAACCGCGCGAATTGGCTTGGGCCATCACAGTCTCGGCAGGTTTACCGGTGGCGGCATCCAACTTTTGCCTGAGCAGATCGACAGCCTGCTTCTCCCTGTCGTCGGATGCAGCGGCGCGAACGGGGGGAACTTGGAAGAGCGTGGCGGAGATACCGATGGCGAGTAACAGGCCAATTTGTTTCATACACGAGTATCTAACTAATTTGGAACTGCGAGGCAACTGCATTATGGGCGTATTTCAAAGGGTGTTTCTGGTTTCTTTGACCACTCGCACGTATTCAGCAGCCAGCCGGGTGAGTTCGGCCCAGTTATTGGAGCGTAAGATTTCCGGTGTCATTAACGAAGAGCCTACCCCCAGCGCGGCGCAACCCGCCCGGAGAAACTCGGGAGCGGTTTCCAGGTCCACTCCGCCGGTGGGCACGAGTTGAAGGTGCGGCAGCGGGGCACGAAGGCTTTTGATGTAACCTGGACCGAGCTTATCGGCGGGAAAAATTTTGATGAAATCGGCGCCGGCTTCGTGCGCCAGTTGCGCTTCGGTAGGGGTATAAGCGCCGAGCATCACGGGTTTATCCGCAGCGTGGGCCGCGTCGATAATTTCCAACTTTGTGATGGGACTGACGATGAATTCCGCACCTGCGGCAATCGCAGCCTGGCAAGCGGATGCATTCAAAACGGAACCGGCACCGAGCAGCACGCGAGTTTCAAATTGGGCGGCGACGGATTTAATGGCCTCCAAAGCGTCCGGCACGGTGAGTGTAATTTCGAGAGCGGAAATGCCACCGGCAAGGAGGGCTTCACAAACGGGCATGACTTTGTCCAGCTTGGGCACCCGCACTACTGCGACCAGGCCCAGGTCCTTCAACAGACGCACAATGATAGGCTTCGAGCGCATGAAAGGACTATTGTTGGCGGGGCCTGACGCGCAATCCAGCTTTTTGCGGCGCACGAGCAAATGAAATGACTCCATTGACGGAAGTGGGCCCTTCGTAAGGGTCATTGGTGATGAGGATATTCCCATCGATGTCTAAAAAATTCGTGAGTTCGGCCAGATGGGCTGCGGCGCTGATGAGGACGCTTGATTCGATCATGCACCCGATCATAGTTTTTAAGCCGAGTTTACGCGCGGCTTGCAAGGCGGTGTAGGCGGCTGAGATTCCGCCCATTTTGACGAGCTTAACGTTGACGAAATGGAAGCCCTCGGCGCATTTCTCAGCGTCGCGCTCGGAGCGAAACGATTCGTCGGCCATAATGGGCAACGGGGAACGCGCCTTGAGCCAGGCGAAATCTTCGATGGGCATCGCGGCTGGCATGGGCTGCTCGATAAATTCGATGTGCGGATCCTTGCTCAGGATCTCAATTTGCCCGAGCGCTTCTTCTTTGCTTTTCCACGCTTCATTGGCGTCCACGCGCACGGTTTTGGTGGGAGCCGCTGCGCGCAACGCGGCGATATTGGCCTGGTCATCCGGGCTGCCGACTTTGAGTTTCAAAATGGGATAGCGCTCGGCTTCGGCGACTTTCTGGCGAATGATCTCTGGCTTGTCGATGCCGATGCTGAAAGAGGTAGAGTGAGCACCCTCGCGGAAGCCAAGACCGAGCAAATCGTAAATCGGCTGGCCCGCTTTGCGAGCGGCTCCATCCAGCAGCGCGATATTCAGGGCGCATTTTGGCGCAAAATCACCGGCAGAAAGTGTGTCCAGATAGCGCATGCTGCCGGGAATATCATCGAAGGAAAGCCTGGCGGCATCAACGCGCTGGAGAAAGGCGAGGACTGAATCGGCGTTCTCTTTGTAGCGCGAGGAGGGCGCTGCCTCGCCAATTCCGGCCAGCCCATCTGCACTGGTGAGTTCGACAAAAACGACTTTATAGGTGTCAGTACCACCGCCGCCGCCCGGGCCAACCGTGCTCGCAATTGTCCAGCGATGGGCAAGGCGCAGAGCAAAAGCACGATACGTTAGCTGCATGGAGGCAAGGGTATATCAGTTTTACAGGTGGCAGGCAAATATTGGAAGGGGCGAGGCGCGCGGGTATGAGCCAGGGATTGGAGTAGCGGGACGTTTTTTCGTTACTTTTTTTCTTGAAAAGGTGAGTTGAATTTTTAAGCCTTTGGTCGAGGTTCGGGTAAACAGCAAACAGGGATACATGCATGAACACACCTCAGAATATGACGCGGCGGAGCTGCGCTCCTGATGATTTTGCGCTCAATCAAAGGCATAAAGCATTCACGCTGATCGAGTTGCTCGTTGTCATTGCTGTGATCGCGATTCTGGCGAGCCTATTGTTGCCGGCTCTGGCCCGTGCAAAGTCCAAGGCCCAAACCACCGTTTGCCTGTCCAATATCAAGCAATGGACCCTTGCATTCCAAATGTACTCGGAAGACAACGGTGATTTCGTGCCTGAAGAAGGGGACGTCTCAAAGCCAATCGACGACCCTGTAAACGCGGATGCATGGTACAATGCTGTTGCCCCGCTGGCTGCCCAACGCAGCATGGTCGATTTGTATGTAGCGGCCGATTATCCGATGCCCGCGAGTAAATCCATCCACTCCTGCCCCTGCGCACCAAAGGCGAAGTTCACCCCGTCCATGGCGAAAGCCTTTTTTATGTATGGCGAGAATGCCCGCATTTGCATTAATAAAAAAACGCGGCTCACCAGTAATATTCCAAATGTGAGGTTGAGCGCAGTGCCCAAGCCCGTGGACACAATCCTG